>NZ_JAPDPE010000112.1 GCF_026283955.1 Dyella silvatica
GGAGGCTTTCAATGCGGTCGCCGCACCATCGGTCATCGCCAGCGGGCAGGTATAGAACTCGCTGGCAAGGTGATACAGATACACCCGCGCGAACTGCTCCAGCCGCGCGTATTCGCTGGCCTGATGGCCTGCGGCGAGCACGCTGTGACGAGTGGTGAGCTGGGGCCCCTCCTGCCAGGCGGCGGTCAGTTCGATGCGGTCGACGCGCTGGCCCCAGGCATCCCACTGCGTCAGCACCGGTTTGCGGCGGCTGCTGTGGGTAAAGCGGTGCCAGGCGAACTGGGCATAGTTGCCCAGCGCGTCGAGATCGTGGTCAAGCGCGGCGCGGCGTTCGGCGGGAAGCACACGGTCAAGCAGGCTGCAAAGCAGGCGGTCGTGGCGATAAGGATGGGCGAGCTGGGGTGCGTCTTGCAGGAATTCCATGGCCTGATTCCGACGGATTGATCGGCTCAGTATAGGCCGCTGACGTCGGCGCGCACTTGGATGCGGATAGGCATCGTGCGACTTGAATCACCTGCGCCGGCATCGCGGCCATGACGCTGTCCGCCTGTCCGCTGGCGGTGTCCGCGGACAGCCTGCTTGCCGCTGTGGCGACGCCGTTATGCTTGCTGTAGCGCGCTCTGCCCATGGTTTGACGGGCTGGCACGCCGCTTGCTGAGCATGCTGGTGACCGTCGTTCGCGTGTGCGTCGAGAGGGTCCAATCTCACTGGGATTTCACGCCGCGTGTTCAGTTACTACTTTCAGCTCGGCTTGCGCAGTTTGCGCCGCAATCCGCTGTTGACCGCACTGATGGTGATGGCAATCGGCTTTGGCGTCGCTGCATCGATGACGACCTGGTCGGTGTTTCGCGTCACTTCCGGCAATCCGATTCCGCAGAAGTCATCGAGCCTGTTCATTGCGCAGGTCGACAACTACGGCCAGGGCAATAACGACGCGGGCGAGCCGCTGCCCTGGCTGACCTATACCGACGCCATGGCCTTGATGCACGCGCATCAGGCCAAGCGACAGACCGCGCTTTACGCCATCGCCACCTCGGCGGTTCCTGCTGACCCGCAACGACTGGCTTTTCCGGCCAGGGGCTATGCCACGTATGGCGACTTCTTTGCGATGTTCGATGTGCCGTTTCTGTTTGGTAGCGGCTGGTCGGCGAGCGACGACGAGGCGCATGCCAGCGTGGTGGTGATCGGGCGCGAATTGAACGAGAAGATTTTCGCCGGTGCCAACAGTGTGGGGCGCGAGATCAATCTCGATGGGGTGAACTACCGGGTTGTCGGCGTAACCGACCGTTGGGAGGTCAGGCCGCGCTTTTTCGATCTCGACAATCGAGGCGGCTTTGGCGTTGCCGGGCAGGTCTATCTGCCCTTTACCCGCGCCCTGGATCTAAGGCTGAAAACCGCTAGTGGGATTACCTGCAACCGTGACGTAGGTTCGGGCTGGGAGAGTTTTCTGCACTCCGACTGCGTGTGGGTTTCGCTGTGGGCGGAATTGCCCACGGCGGCCGATGCCGAGCGCTACCGCCAGTTTCTGTACGGTTATGCCGCCCAGCAGCAGCGCACCGGGCGCTTCGGCTGGGCGCCCAATGTGCGGTTGCGCGATGTCATGCAATGGTTGAGTTATCGGCACGTGGTGCCCAAGGAGGCGCAAATCTCGCTGCTGGTCGCGTTTAGTTTTTTGTTGATTTGCCTGGTCAATACTGCTGGTCTGCTGCTGGCCAAGTTCATGCGGCGCGCGCCGGAAATCGGCGTGCGCCGAGCGCTGGGGGCATCGAAGCTGGCCGTCTATATGCAGTTCATGATCGAGGCGGCCAGCGTCGGTTTGGCTGGCGCCGTGCTGGGCCTGTTGCTGACAGGCCTGGGAATGTTATGCGTCGATCGCGTGTTTGATCCGTCGATTGCCAAGCTGGCGCATATCGACCTTTCCCTGGTCGGGTTGACGATTGTCGTTTCCGTGCTCAGTACCTTGCTGGCTGCGTTTTATCCCACCTGGCGGGCGGCGCAAGTGCAGCCGGCCTGGCAGCTGAAATCCAACTGAGCCGGAGAGACATCATGCAGATCAAACCGATTATCTCCGCGTTAAAGCATCACAAGGCCGGTACCCTGCTGATCGCCATGCAGGTCGCGCTGACGCTGGCGATTGTCTGCAATGCGTTGTTCATCATCCGTCAGCGCATCGAGCATTTGTCGCGGCCCACCGGCATCGAAGAAAGTCAGCTGTTGACGATCGCCAATCACTGGGTTGGCAAGAAAGAAGACGATTATTCTCCCGCCAAGGTCGATGTGGCTGCGTTGCGCCAGATCCCCGGCGTCGTCGATGCGTATTCCACCAATGCCTATCCGCTGATCGGTAACGGCTGGAAAAGTGGTGTGCGCAAAGACCCGCAAGCGAAGGATCAGGTCGGCGTCTCTGCAGTCTATTTTGTCGACGATCACGCCTTGCCTACCTTGGGCTTAAAGCTTGTCGCGGGGCGTAATTTCCGCGCGGATGAAATTGGTGAGATGGGGCAGAACGGCAATCCGGATGCACCGATCATCATCATTACCAAGGCGTTTGCCGACAAAGCTTTTCCCGATGGTTCGGCCTTGGGCAAACCACTTTATCTGGGGACCAGAGGCGGCAGGCCGAGCATCGTGATCGGCGTGGTGGAACGGCTAGAGTCACCGTCGCCGGAGGACGAGGGCGCGGAATCGCAGTACACGACGCTGGTGCCATGGCGTCTAAACAGAGATTTCAGCAGCTTCGTTGTGCGTACGCAGCCGGGTCAGCTCGATGCGGTGGCCAAGGCGGCGCCTGCGGCGCTGAGTGCCGTCACTCGCATGCGGGTGATCCCCGACGATGGCGTGCAGACCTTTGCCGAAGTACGTGAGGCCGCCTACAAAAGCGATCACGGCATGGTCGAGTTGATGGCTGCGGTTTGCGTGGTACTGCTGGCAATCACGGCTTCAGGCATCGTCGGCCTGACCAGTTTCTGGGTCGGACAGCGGCGTAAGCAAATTGGCGTACGCCGTGCCTTGGGCGCGACCAAGCGCGATATTCTCAGTTACTTTCTGACCGAAAACCTGTTGATCAGCCTGCTCGGTGTGGTGGTGGGAACCGTACTCGGGATTGGCCTGAATCTATGGATGATGGCGCAGTTCGAAATGAATCGCTTGACGATGAATTATGTATTGACCGGTGTGGTCGCTTTGTTGCTGCTCGGTCAAGCGGCGGTGCTGGCACCCGCCCTGCGCGCCTCGCGGGTATCTCCGGTCGAGGCGACACGTACGGTCTGAGTGTGCACGCAGGCTGGGTCTTGCTGTCTCAGCCCAGTCTGCGTTTGGTCGATGATTTGGGCACGCCCGCTTTGGCCAAGGTGCGTAGCCGCACGGAGCAGGCCTTGAGTTCATCGCGCAATTGGGCTGGGTAGTGCACGACAAAGTCGAACGACAAGGCCGCCAACTGGCGCGCGAACCAGTTGAGGTCGTCGGCGCTACTGCGTAGCAGTACACCATCGGCAGTGTGCTCGAACAGGCCAAAGGCCAGCGAGAACGCGCGGCGCGCGGTTTTCAAATCGGTACGCAGCAATACTTCGATGCGGTGGCTGCGCGGTATGTTGGCCAGGCTGAAAACCAGTTGCTGCAATGGATCGAAACCCTGCGGCCGCTCGAAATGCCGCTCCAGCAACTTGATCTCGGCAATCCGGTCCAGCCGGAACGAGCGCAGATCTTTGCGCAAATGGCACATGCCGACGGTGTACCAGGCGCCTGCGCGAAAGGCCAGGCCGTAGGGGTCGAATTCGCGCTGAGTGTGTTGGTGCTGGCCCGAGTCATAGCTCATGAACACGCGCTGCTGTGACTGGGCGGCCGTGGTAAGCGTAATCAGCGCGGCATTGCTGCCAGGGGTATGGGTGGCATCGGCCAGGTCCACCTTGACGGTTTCGCCGATGGCCTGCGTCTGCCGGCGCAGTTTCTCGGGCATGACCCGGCTCAGCTTGGCCTGTGCGCTTTCCACCGCCGGCGCGGCTTCGGCCAGGCCGAGACTGCGCGCGGCAACCAAGCCCACGGACAAGGCCAGCGCCTCATCGTTGGTGAACATCATCGGCGGCATCTTGAAGCCGGCGACCAGCATGTAGGCGCCGTAGCGGCCACGCTCCGTCGTAATGGGAATGCCTAGCTCTTCCAGCATGACGATGTAGCGGCGCAGCGTGCGCACATCCACATCCACCCGGCGTGCCAGCTCCGGGCCGCTGATGCGGCCCTGGCTTTGCAGTAATTCCAGCACTGCCAGCACGCGGGTAGTCGGTAGGGCCATGGCGGCAAGTGTAGTGATTAATCAGGTCGAATATTGTCCTGATTGGCACCTAAGCTTTGAAACATCCATCACGCACAGCGCTTAGGGGAGTTTCTGTGAAGTCATCGCACCGCCGTGGGTATGCCGTGTTGTTTGCCATCGCTGCCGCCATCGGCATCGGCCTGGCCGGGCCGGCCGCCGCCGCATCCCAAGCCAATCACCACACCGAGAGCCTGCCCAGCATGGATTCCGTCAAACACCTGCACGGTTATCAAGTCATCGAGTTGCGTCGCTACACCACCTCGGAGGGCGCGCGCGGGCGCTTTGCCAGGTATTTCGATACCTACTTCCCTGAGGCGTTCGAGCAACTCGGGGCGATGGTCTTCGGTCAGTTTCTGGAGCGCGCCAACCCCAATCACTTTATCTGGCTGCGTGGCTATAAAGATTTGCAGGCACGCCCGGTGGTCAATGCGAGTTTTTATTACGGGCCGCTATGGCGTGAGCATCGCGATAAGGTCAACCCGATCCTGCCCGACAGCGACAATGTGATGCTGATGCAGCCGCTACGGCCCGACACCGAAATCAGCGTGTTGCCGGCAGTGGATCCGGTGCTGGAAGAAAAGGGTGCGCAAGGCGTGGGCGTGATGCAGCTGATCGCGATCAAGAAAGGCCATGAAGCCGCTGTCGCGCAACAGGCAGAGGCGCTATTTGCCAGCTATCGTCTTGCCGGTGTGCATCCAGCAGGCATCCTGGTCACGCTGGATGTACCGAATAATTTCCCACAGTTGCCGATACGCAGCGATGGGCCTTGGCTGGTCTGGCTAGGCGTGGCGCAAGATAATCAAGTGTTGGAAAAACAGCTCAAGCCCGCGATGAAAGTCGCCGCGCAAACCCTGCTCGATAGCGGCTTGCTGCGCGAAGCGCCCGAGCTTATCGAGCTCGATCCCACCCCCCGTTCGCGTCTGCGTTGGTTGCCCGGGGCCGAGGCTTCGCCATGACTCACTATGCGCATCTATGGTTGTTCTTTGTGATCGTGTTCGGGGTGATTGCCTTGCCCGGCCTGGACATGGCCTTTGTGCTCGGCAGCTCGCTCAGTGGCGGTCGTCGCCGCGGCATGGCGGCGGTGAGCGGCATCGTTGCCGGCGGGGTTTGCCATGTCACGATGACAGCGCTGGGTATCGGTGTGTTGCTCAAGCTGATTCCCGGGGTGTTCAACGCGGTGCTGCTGGCGGGAGCGCTGTACATCGCCTGGATCGGTATCTCGCTGTTGCGCAGTCGGTCGGGTTTCGATACGCCCGGTCTGGATGCCTCGATCAATTCGACGGCGGGCTCTGGGCATACGACGTTCTGGCAGGGTTTGCTGACCGCCTTGCTCAATCCCAAGGCGTATCTATTCATGCTGGCGATTTTCCCGCAGTTTCTGCGCCCGGCTTATGGCGCGATCTGGGTTCAGGCGCTGGTGCTGTGGGGCATTATCGCGGTCACTCAATTCACCGTGTACGGCGGCATCGCCTGGATGGCCGATGCGGTGCGCGCATGGCTTAAGCAACGGCCCGATTCCGGTCTGCTGGCAACGCGCTGGGTAGGTGTCTTGTTGATTGCCGCGGCGTTGTTTACCGGTGTCGAGGGCTGGCGCGGGATGTGAAGAAGCATTGCTGCTGGTGTCCCCCTTGTTGGCACGACCCAGCCATGTGCTACGGCTTTAACGGCAAAAGGCCGATTTGCCGCAGCCCCTCTTCAAGCTCGCGGCGATTGCCTTGCTTGGACCAGCCGCTGACTGTTTTTACCACCTTGCCGTTGTGCAAGAAATAAAACGCGGGCGTGGCCCAGATGTCGATCATCGGCCAGTCGCTCTGGCGATAGGCTGGGCTCATGGAGAATGCCGGATTCTGCTTATTCCAGCGTGCCAGCACATCAAAGTTCGCATTGCCGTCCTGCGGTGTGATCCATCGGGCATGCGAGGCAAATGCTTTGCTGAAAGCCGGATCGGCCTGTATGTCATGCATGGCCCGCTTGGACGGGTGGCATAAGGGGTGGGAGACCACAATGATTTGCGTCGCTGGGCGGGTTAAATCGACAACGCTGCGGCGCATTTCAAGGCCGTCTGGCCCGTCGCTTAAAGCAAGCACGGATGGACCAGGCTCAATCGGCTTATTCGAGTCTCGATAGATGGGTAAGGGTTTGAATGTTTGAGCGGGGCGTTGCTTGCTGAGCAGCTTTGCGTCGTCGAATTTTCGCTGCGAAACCAGGGTGGCATACAGGTCGGCGTAGTTGTTTGCGGAGTCCAGCTTTCGTCGGGCCAGCTCGGCCAAATCAAGCTGCATGTCTGCCAGATATTTTTTATCGAAAGTGTAGAACGCAGCGAGATGGGCCGACTTATAGAGAAATTGAAGATCGTGGTCGTTAATGGACGCTAGTCTTTCGGCGTTTTGATCGGGCGATATTTTATCGTCGTAGATCCGACTTATTTTATTTGCTTTTTTTCTGAAAAATATTCCGTCATCACGGTAACTGACGTCATCAATGCGGTTGAAGTTTTTCTCAATCAAGCTGGGGGCGTCTTTGGCGTGAGTCATGGTTGATCCAGCCATGGCACAAAGACAGGTTATCGTGGATATCGCCATGCTGAGCGATCGAGATGCATCGGGCATTGGGGCTCTCTGATTAGGGTGCGCAAAGGTTCGCCAAGTCCTGAGAGGGGCTTGTCCAAGCGTCCAAGCCCCTTCCGCTGGAGTGTGTTCAGCAGCCTGTCATGCAGATCATGTCGGGGTAGCTGGAACAGTTATGCGGGCCGACACAGCGGAAACCTTCATGATCGTCTTCCATCTCGCGCTGAGAAATCACCGGCGGCGTGACTAGTCGATCCGCTTCGTTTGAGACACGAATACCTTTCAGCGCCCCCATCGTGCGCTGCGCGCCAAACAAGCCAAGCACCTGATACGCCTGGCTCGCGGAGAGTTCATTTACCAAGTCGGCGTAGTCATAGCTGACGAGACCGTTTTCATTGAAAAACAGGCTGGCAAGCAGGCGTTGCTTTGCGCCAGGTGAGAGCCATTCGAGTGGAGATTGAGCCTTGGGCGTGGTTGCCAGATATCGAACGAGGTCGTCTTGAGACTTGATCGGGGCCAGCAAAAAATCCAGGCGGTTTTGTATTTGTCTTTGCTTGGCGATGGCCGTCGCGGCGGCGGTTATGGCATCGCTAGGCGGGAGATTTGGCTTGCCTTGAAGCGGCGTTACATCCTGGGCGAAAGCGATGGCACCCATGGACAGGCTTAGGCTAAACACGATGGATGTGAATGATGCTTTCATGGTGATTACTTCCTGTAAGGGGAGCCATGCCGAGACACGATGTCTGGCAGGCACCATCGCGCGATGTCCTGGCGCGATCACGGCGGTAGGAGTCATTCGATAAGTGACGGCTGGGCCCCATCCCTGAGTTGACTGGTGCGCACTCCATGGCGATCCGCGAATGCTGTTGTTTCAGCGCGTGAGGTCGCCTTGGCAAGGGTGGAAGACACCCTGTGATATCGAGCGACCGGGGTTTATATCCCACGATGGGGATGACGAATCAATGTCCAGGGCAGTCTTTGTCCAGTTATTTGCCCTGCGACACCAGCGCGTGACAGCCGTGCGCTAAGCGCGTGGCTGTTTGCGTCTTACGCCCGCACCCAAGGTGCCGATCAACAGCAAGGTGAGCACGATCTCGACCCAGGCCAGCCCGCGTTCGCTGGATGAGCTCCAGCATTCAGAGACGCCGTGGCAGAAGTAGAACAAGCTGAGAATGCCGACCCATAGCAAGGCGCGGCGTATATCGCGGATTGCCAGCAAGGGCAGCAGCAAGGGGATCACGGTGATCGCCAGCACGATGCTGGGGCGCATCAGCTGTGCCGGGAATAGCCAGCCATGCCAGGCCAGTTGCAAGGCGAGCAGCGCAGCCCAGGCGAGCAAGCCGACTTTGTAGGTGGTGGCAATCGGCGCCCTCATGCAGCATTCGCCAACTTACGCGCCACCTCGGCCAGGCGACGGCCCAGCGCGCGGGCCAGGTCGCGTTCGTGTTCGCTGATCGGGTTGTCGCCTTTGGCGCCGGCGACGTGGCTGGCACCATAAGGCGTACCGCCGCTCTGCGTACTGCTGAGTGCCGGCTCGGTATAGGGCAGGCCGACCAGCAGCATGCCGTGATGCAGCAGCGGCAGCGCCATGCTCAGCAAGGTGGCTTCCTGGCCGCCATGCATGGTGCTGGTGGAGGTGAACAGCGCGGCGGGTTTGCCTGCCAGTGCGCCGCTGGCCCATTCGGCCCCGGTGCTGTCGAGAAAGTATTTCAGCGGCGCCGCCATATTGCCGAAGCGGGTCGGGCTGCCCATGGCCAACCCGGCGCAGTCGAGCAGATCTTGCCTGCTCACATACGGTGCGCCATCTTCGGGTTCGGGCGGCTGTGCGGTTTCGGTCACCGGTGCCACCGGTGGCACCTGGCGTAAGCGGGCCAGCATGCCGGGCACTTCTTCGATGCCACGGGCGATCAATCGGGCCAGTTGCGCGGTATGTCCGCTACGGCTGTAGTACAGGACCAGAATGGTTTGGTTCATGCGGCGGTTTGGGGCATCCGGTGGCAATGCGCTAGTGTACCGGCCGGATACCACTCAGGCTGCCATCGCGTACCGGCAGCTGCGGAAGGATGACCCATGGCCCTGCGTTTTAATCATCAGCGTTTCGAACGCGACCGCGTTTTCAGCTTCAGCCGCTTCGCCTGGCAGCGCTTTATGGACGACAAGTGCTTTGAAACGGCAGGTGCGCTGTCCTATACCACCCTGGTCTCGCTGGTGCCGCTGATCGTGGCGGTATTCGCCATGTTTGCCGCGTTTCCGGTGTTTGCCGGCGAGCGCGGCACCTTGATCGACTTCGCTTTTAAGAATTTCGTGCCTGCCGCGGGCGAGCGGGTGCAAGAGGCATTGGTGGCTTTCGCCAACCATGCCAGCCAGCTCACCGGCATCAGTATCTTGGTGATGCTGTTCAGCGCGGTGTCGATGATGGTCAGCATTGAAGACCGCTTGAACCGGATCTGGCGGGTGCATCAGGCGCGCGGCTGGGGTTCGCGGTTGCTGCTGTATTGGGCCGCCTTGACCTTGGGCCCGATCTTGATGGTTGGCGGCATCGCCGTGGCTTCTTATGTCACCGCCTTGCCGCTGGTAAGCGATGCGGCCGGGCACTTGGGCCTGGGCCGTCGCTTGCTCGGCACCTTGCCGTTCACGGTGACCTTCGTCACGTTGTGGCTGATGTATACGATGATTCCCAATCGCCGCGTATCGCGCCGCGACGCGGCGATTGGCGCCTTGCTCGGCGCGGTGCTGTTCGAGGTCGCGCGCTGGGGTTTCGCCTTGTTCGTGCGCACTGCGCAGACCTATCAGCAGATTTACGGCGCACTGGCGGCCATCCCGATTTTTCTGCTGTGGATTTACTTGTCGTGGATCATCGTGATTCTGGGGGCGTCGATCGCTGCCTCGATATCGGCCTTCGATTACCAGGGGCCGCATGGCAGCTTGCCGGAGGGGGCCGAGTTTCTCGGCTTGCTGGTCGTACTGGGACACTTTGTCGATGCACAGCGCAGCGGCAACAGCGTCGATCCGGCGACGGTGCGTTTGCGCGAGCCTTATCTGCATAGCGCGTCGATTGCCGAATATTTCGACAATCTGCGTTGCGCCGACTTGATTCAGCGCGGTGAAGCCGGTGGTTGGTTGTTGAGCCGTAGCCTGGACAGCACCGACTTGCTGCGGGTGTATCAGCACAGCAATTATCGGCTGCCATTGCAGCCTGAGCAGGAGGCCGCCGGGCTGGGTATCAAGCTGCCAGGCGAACTGCTGGCCTTGCTGGCCGGCGTCGGTGAAGCCTTGCGCACGCACTTGGGCACACCGCTCGGTAGCGCCTATCCCCCTACATTTTCATCACTCGATGCCGAGGAAGTTTCCGCATGAAGCTGTTTTCGCCCATTGCCTTGCTTGCTGCTGCGCTGCTGTTGAGCGCGCCGATTCACGCCGCCATGCCCGAGCAACCCACGCTCAAGATCACCACCCTGGATGGCAAACCCTACGATCTGGCGGCGCAGCGAGGTCGTTGGGTGATCGTCAATTACTGGGCGACCTGGTGCGTGCCGTGCATTACCGAGATGCCGGATATTTCGCGCTTTGTCACGGCGCATAAGGACAAGGTCAGCGCGATCGGCCTGGCTTATGAAGACAGTGACAAGGCCGATGTCCAGGCCTTTCTGAAGAAGCATCCGGTGAGCTATCCGATTGCGCAAGTCACTTTGGATATGAAGCTGGCCGATTTCGATGAGCCACGCGGCTTGCCGACGACGTATCTGATTTCGCCCGATGGCAAAGTCGCCAAGCGGGTGGTCGGCCCCGTCACAGAAGCTTCACTTGGCGAGGCTATCGGTATTGCTAAGGTAGCCGGCAAATAATTTCGATGCTCGACTTGATGCGATGGACGAGAGCCGATTGACCGGCGCTGAAAACTCGCATCACACATGCAGCTAGGCGACGGAGTTTGCCATGAGCACAGTCAAATTCACGGTCAGTGGCAGGGTGCAGGGGGTGTTTTATCGCGCCGGCACTCGCGAGCAAGCGCTGGAGCTTGGTCTCACTGGCTATGCGAAGAATCTGCCGGATGGCAGCGTCGAAGTGCTCGCCAGCGGTAGCGGACAAGCCATCGAAGCGCTGGAGCGCTGGCTGTGGCATGGGCCGCCGGCGGCCAAGGTCGAATCGGTGTTGCAGGAGTACGTGCAGGTGCCGCCGCCGATCGGTTTTGTGGTCGCCTGACCGGCCTTTGCTTTTGCTGCTATCCGCTGGCCTGATCCTCCCCTCTGCCATGCATGCAGAGGGGAGGGGCTGGGTGGGCGATCAGAATTTCAGATTGGCCTGTAGATAAGCAAAGCGGCTTGGCAGGTCATAGGTCGATGCGTCATAGCCGTTGAGCGAACACGACAGGCAAATCGGCGGTGTCTTGTCGAACAAGTTGTTGATGCCGCCGACGATGGTCAGGTCCAGGTCGATCGGAAATTTCCAGCTTGCCCGCACATCGTGATATGTCACCGCGCCCAGGTGATGGGTGCCATTGGGGCGGTTCGGGGCGATCTCATTCGGCGCCGAGCAAATCGGGAAGCCCGCCGCACCGGCGCAATCTTCGCGTAGTGAGCTGAAGTAGCGCAGCTTGTAATCCAGCGTCCATGGGCCCTTGGCCCAGCCGGTGCCGAGTACCGAGGTCAGCCGTGGAATAGCGCTATCGGTCAGCTCGATGCCGACGCTGCGCGGCTCTCTGGCACCGAAGGGGATAAAAAAACGCCACGCATAAGCGTGGCGTTTTTTGTCTTGCGCCCCCTCGGCTGATGCAGAGGGAGGAAGCGCCTAGTGAATTACCAGATCTTCACTTGCTTGTCGGTCGAACGCACCATGGCATCGCCCGGCTTGCACTGGAACGCCGCCGCGAAGGCTTCCATGTTGGACGGCGCGCCAATCGCACGCAGCATGGCCGGTGCATGCGGGTCGCTGTTGAGGTAAACCACGGCCTGCTTCTCGCGCACGCTGCCACGCCACACGCGCGCCCAGCTGAGGAAGAAGCGCTGGTCGGCGGAATAACCGTCGACCTTCTGGTCGGTGCTGCCGGGCTGGGTCTTGAGGGCGGTGTGCAGCGCGTCATAAGCCACGTTGAGGCCGCCGAGATCAGCGATGTTCTCGCCCAGCGTCAGCTTGCCGTTGACATGCAGGTCGGGCTTGTCTTTCAGCGGGGTGTAATCGTCAAACTGCTTGACCAGCTTGTCGGTACGAGCGACGAATTTCTCGCTGTCGTCCTTGGTCCACCAGTTTTTGTTGTTGCCTTCGCCATCGAACTGGCTGCCCTGGTCGTCGAAGCCATGGCTGGCCTCGTGGCCGATCACCGCGCCGATACCGCCGTAGTTGATCGCGTCATCCGCATCGGCATCGAAGAACGGCGGCTGCAGGATCGCGGCCGGGAAGTTGATCGTGTTGTCGGTCGGGTTGTAGTACGCGTTGACCGTCTGCGGGGTCATGCTCCAGTCCTTGCGGTCGGTCGGCTTGCCGATCTTGGCCAGGTCGTACTGGTAGTTGAACTTGCCAGCGGCTTCGGCATTGGCGAAGTAACTGTCGGGCTTGATCTCCAGGCCGGACCAGTCGCGCCATTTCTCGGGGTAGCCGATCTTCGGCAGGAAGGTGTTCCACTTGGCGATTGCCTTGGCCTTGGTCTCGGCGCTCATCCAGTCGAGATTTTCGATGCGCGTCTTGAGGGCGTTGCGCACATTGTCGACCAGCACTTCGGCGCGCTGCTTGGCTTCGGGCTTGAACACCTTGTTGACATAGAGCTGGCCGAGGGCCTCGCCCACGCTGCCATTGACGCTGCCTAGCACGCGCTTCCAGCGCGGCTTCTGCTTGGGCTGGCCAGACAGGGTCTCGCCGTAGAAAGCGAAGCGGGCGTCCTGGAAATCCTGCGACAGGTAGTTGGCGGCGCCGTCGATGGCGTGGAAGCGCAGGTACGCCTGCCACTGGGCCACCGGGGTGGAAGCGAGCATCTTGTCGAACTGGGCAAAGAACTTCGGCTGCGACAGCGAGAAGCCCTTGTCGATGGTCACGCCCTGGGCGGTAAAGAACTTGGCCCAATCGAAATGCGGGGTGACTTTGTCAGCGTCTTTCACGCTGACGAAGTGGTATTGATTCTTCGGGTCGCGCGCGTCGACCGGCGACAGCGAGGCGGCGGCCAGCTCGGTTTCGAACTTCAGCACGTCGTCGGCCTGCTTTTTGGCATCGGCTTCGGCGACGCCGGTCAGCTGCAGCGACTTGGCGATATAGACAACGTAGGCGTCACGCAGATTTTTGTAGTCGGGCTTGGTGTAGTAGTCCTTGGTCGGCAAGCCGAGGCCCGATTCATTGGCGTAGCCGATCTGCATCTTGGCGTCCTGGAAATCCGGCGAAGAGCCGAAGTCGAACACCTGCTTGTCACCCTGGCTGAAGCGCTGGTCGATATACGAGACGATATCGGCGGTGTTTTTCAGGCCGGCGATCTGCTCCAGCTGCGGTTTGAGCGGGTCAAAGCCGGCCTTGTTGATGGCGGCCTCGTCCATGCCCGAGCGGTACAGCCAGCCGATTTTCTGCTCGATGCTGCCGGGCTTGGCGCTATCGGCGCCTTTGTTGGCTTCGTCGACGATGTCGTGCTGGGTATTGAGGCTGTTCTCCGCCAGCTGGTCGAAGGCGCCCCAACGGGTGCGGTCGTCCGGAATCGGGTTGGCGGCGACCCATTTGGCGCTGACGAAACCGTTGAAGTCCTGGCAAGCGTTGATATTCGGGTCGAGCTCGCTGACGTCGAACACGCTTTTCTTGGCCACGGGCGCTGCCGCTGCGGCGGCTGCCGTGCTGGGCTTGGCCGGTGCGGCCTGGTCGTTGTTGGCTTCCTGCTTGCCGCAAGCGGCGAGCGACAGGGCCAGGCTTACCGCAAGGGCAAGAGGCTTCAAATACGGCTTGGTCATGGAGATCCTCGTGGTGTACTGCCCTGTCGGGCGGGTTTTCTAAAGTAATGACCCGGCGTGAGCCGGGGCTTCAGACATGACCTTTCACGCTAGGCCAAGCCTCATGGGGCAAACAGTGTCAAAGGTCAGGGGGCAAGAGGCAAGCCGGACCGGCTCGAAGCTGCTATCTGCCTGACTTGCAGGACATTTATCGGGTCAACGGGCTGCGCATGCCGGCCCATTCACCCAGGCCGTTCGGACCAACTGGCCATTTGCCAGCGGGCGCCGGGCTGGATTGGCGACTGTCAGTTGATAGTGAAAATCCTCGCGAGGCATTTTTTAGCGCGTTCGGCCTGCCTATGCTCTCGCCGCTGCCTCGTCTGGCAGCGTCTACATCTTTATGTCTGGAGAACCCATGTCCGAGCTGCTCACCCTGGTCGTTTATCTCCGTGCCAAACCGGGTAAGGAAGAGGAACTCGGCCAGCGCCTGATGGCGCTGGTCGCTCCCACGAAAGCCGAAGCCGGTTGCTTTGCCTACGAGCTGCATCGCTCGAACGATGATCCGCAGACATGGATGCTTTACGAAAGCTGGAAGTCGAGGGCCGACCTCGATCTGCATTTGCAGATGCCTTATCTCAAGGATTTTTTCGGCGTTCTCGACGAGCTCTTGCGCGAGGATATGACGATGCATTTCTTTACCGCGGTACCCGCGCAGCAGGTCGCGTTGGCGCCGGCCTGAGTAAAGGCATTATTCAAGAGACTGTTCCAAGCATGCAGGGGCGCCCCGTCGGGGGCGTCCTTTTTTATGGATGGCAAGAAGCTTTTCTGCGTAAGTTCTTGTGCTTTTCCGGACTCGAAAAACGAGTCTGCAACTGGCTTGCGGGCTGTTACGAACATGTCATCTGCGCTAGCTATGGTGAGCGCTTGCAGTGCTCGATTTGGGCGATGAGAGGCGGCGGGAGAGCTGCTTACTCAACCATCCAGCCAGGGGAGGCGCGCGTAGTCCGGAGATATTAGCCATGCACTATCGCTTAGCCACTTGTCTTGCTGCCGGTGTACTTACGCTATCAGCCGCTTCATTCGGCCAGACCCAGGCATCCGCCGATGCGTTTTCCTGGCACCGTGGCCCGCATACCGCCACGCCGATCAAGCATCTGGTGGTGATCTTTCAAGAGAACGTTTCTTTCGATCACTACTTTGGCACGTATCCCTATGCCGCCAACGGGGCGGGTGAGCCGGCTTTTTATCCGCGCCCATTCACGCCCGACGTCAATGGCCTGACCCAGGCCTTGCTCAATCACAATCCCAATCAGGCGAACAGCGCGAACGGCTCGGGCGCGATCAATCCGTTTCGCTTGTCGCGCGCCCAGGCCGCAACCGCCGACCAGGATCACGACTACGCCGCCGAGCAGCAGGCTTTCAACGGTGGCGCGATGGATTTGTTTCCGAAATTCACCGGCAGTGGCGAAACGCTTCCGGGTGCGCCGGCAGACGAAAACGGCACCGGCCAGGTGATGGGCTATTACGATGGCAACACGGTCACCGCGATGTGGAACTATGCGCAGACCTTTGCGCTGAACGACAACAGCTACGGCACCACCTTCGGTCCTTCGACGCCGGGCGCGATCAATCTGATTTCCGGCCAGACCAATGGCATCAGTGCCACGCTTAACGGCACGGCGGCAGCGGTCGACGATGGTGCGGGCGGCCTCACCCTGGTGAGCGACGCCGACCCGATCGACGATGTTTGCTCCTCGCCCAGCGGCAATCAGGTGCAGCTGAGCGGTCGCAATATCGGTGACCTGCTCAATGACCAGCACCTCACCTGGGGTTTCTTCGAGGGCGGTTTTGATCTGACCGCGGTCAACTCCAACGGCAGCACCGGCTGCAAGCGCAAGAGCACGTCGGCGATCACCAAGGTGGCCAAGGCGGATTACATCCCGCATCACCAGCCCTTCCAGTACTACGCCTCGACCGCCAACCCGACGCATGCGCGGCCTTCTGCGGTGGCGATGATCGGGCGTACCGATGCGGCCAACCATCAATACGACCTCAACGACTTCTACGACGCCGTCAGCGCTGGCCATATGCCGGCGGTGAGTTTTCTCAAGGCCCCGGGTTATCAGGATGGTCACGCCGGTTATTCCGATCCGCTGGACGAGCAGCAGTTCATCGTGCACGTGATGAATTTCCTGCAGCATCAGCCGGAATGGCGCGATACCGCGGTGGTGATCGCCTATGACGACTCCGATGGCTGGTACGACCATCAAGCCGCTCCGCGCATCAATGCCTCTAGCAGCAGCGAGGACGCGCTCGATGGCGCCAATACCTGTAACGGCAACGGTGTCTTGCCGGGCGTGGCGCCGGGCAACCAACATGCCCAAGGCCGC
Source organism: Dyella silvatica (assembly GCF_026283955.1). Lineage (GTDB taxonomy): Bacteria > Pseudomonadota > Gammaproteobacteria > Xanthomonadales > Rhodanobacteraceae > Dyella_C > Dyella_C silvatica. The sequence continues at coordinate 16,163 of NZ_JAPDPE010000112.1, forward strand.
TGCGGTTATGGCCCGCGCCTGCCGCTGCTGGTGATTTCACCGTGGGCACGCAGCAACGTGGTCGACCATACCCTTACCGATCAAAGCTCGGTGACCCGTTTCATCGAAGATAACTGGCTGCAAGGCCAGCGTATCGGCGGTGGTTCGTTCGACGCCGTGGCCGGCTCGCTGGAGCATATGTTCGACTTCCGCCGCCCGCTGATTTTCGATCGTCGCCTGATTCTCGATGAGCAGACCGGTCAGCCCAAGCATCCGTGGTACTGGCCGTGGTGGCAGGGTGATGCCTCGGTAGGCGGCTGGGGCGGCAATGAACATCATGACAAGGCCGGTTAAACCCGCTTGAATCGCGTTGCGATGTTTCGGAAAACCGCCGTCATGGCGGTTTTTCGGTTTCCGGGGATTAGTCCCATGCATCCCTTGCTGTCTGCATGGCCGTGCTCTATGAAGAGGCTGGCGTATTGCGCTGATGCTCTCAGGGTGCGGAGTGGCAACGGTTGCGTATCGACTAGGGCTTCATAGGTAACCCATCTTGCATCTGACCCGCCGTGAATTTTTGCAATGGTCCGCGCTAGGTATGGCGGCAAGCGTACTGCCCACGCGATTGCTGGCCCATGACATGCCCATGCCGATGAAGGGCAAGGGCGGCAGTGCGCTATGCCAGCACGCGGTAGCCGATCAGCTGGCGGTGCCCAAGCTGCTCGATCCGGCGCGGCTGGCGCCGTTTGTCGACCCGCTGCCGCTGCCGCCGGTGTTGCGGGCGAAACGCGGCGAGGTCTTGAAAGTCGCGATGCAAGAGAGCGAGCAGCGCCTACATCGCGACTTGCCGCCGACGCGGTTATGGACTTATGGCGGTTGCATGCCTGGCCCGACGATCGAGGCGGTCAGCGGCGAGCTGCTGCAAGTGGAATGGCGCAACGATTTGCCCGCGCGCCACTTCTTGCCCATCGACCGGCACATTCATGGTGCCGAGTCGGGTAAGCCTGAAGTGCGTGCGGTAGTGCATTTGCATGGCGCCCGCGCGCCGACGTCCAGCGATGGTTATCCCGATGACTGGTACGTGCCCGGCAAGGCACGGCTGCATACCTATCCCAACCGGCAGGACGCCGCGACGCTGTGGTATCACGATCACGCGATGGGCATTAACCGGTTGAATATCTACGCCGGCATGTTTGGCCTGACGCTGCTGCGCGATGCGCACGAACGATCGCTGGGTTTGCCGCAAGGCGAGCAGGAGGTGCCGCTGGTTTTATGCGACCGGCTATTGACCGAGGAGGCCCAGCTTTACTATCCGGTCTCTGGGCAAAGCGATGCACCGTGGGTGCCAGAGGTGTTCGGCAACGTCATCCTGGTCAATGGCGCGTTGTTGCCGCATTTGCAGGTGAC
>NZ_JAPDPE010000113.1 GCF_026283955.1 Dyella silvatica
CGAAACCCTGCATGCGTCGCTGCGCGATGCGATCTTCAAGCTCGGGCTCGATGCCGACCTGCACAACATCTACGGCCCGGCGGAAACCACCGTCATGCTGTGCGACCACCACTGCAAAGCGGGGCAAGACGAACACCCGGTGCCGCTGGGCCGTCCCATGGCGCATACCGTGGTGCGCATTCTTGACCGCGCGCTGCGCCCGGTCGGCATCGGCATCGAAGGCGAGCTCTATCTCGGCGGCGCGCAGGTAGCGCGAGGCTATCTGGCGCGCCCCGAACTCACCGCCGAGCGCTTTATCGACGACCCGTATGGCCAGCCGGGCGATCGGCTGTACCGCAGCGGCGACCGTGCCTGCTGGCGCGAAGACGGCGCGCTGCTCTTCCGTGGCCGTACCGACAATCAAGTCAAGCTGCGCGGCCAGCGCATCGAGCTGGGCGAAATCGTCGCCGCCTTGCGTACACATCCACGCATCAGCGAAGCCGTGGTCGACATGCGTGGCGACCACCCAACCCAACAACGGCTGATCGCCTGGTGGGTACCCCGTGCGCCCGGCGACACACTCGACCTCGATAGCTGGCGCGACGAGTTGCGCGCCTACCTGCTGGCACGCCTGCCAGCCTACATGCTGCCGGCGCAATTCGTACGTCTGGATGCCTTGCCGCTAAGCCGTAACGGTAAAACCGATCGCGCCGCCCTGCGCGAACCCGACGATGCGGCCCAGCCAGCCGCGGTGCCCGCGCGCACGCCGCTGGAGGCCGAACTGCTCGATTACCTGCGCCATACCCTGCAGCTGCCGGTCAACAGCATTACCGACAACTTCTTTGCCATCGGCGGTCAGTCATTGGCCGCCGCGACCCTGGTGACCTGGGTGCGCCAGCACTGGCAGATCGAGCTGACCTTCAAAGCATTTCTGCAAAACCCCACCGTCATGCATTTCGCAGCGGCGATCGAAGCCGCCCAGCACAACGGCGGCAACCGCCCACCCCACGACGCCATCCAGATCCTGCCGCGCGAGCAGCGCCGGGTCAGCCGCACCAAGTTGGCCGAGCAGGCGCTGCACCGCGATGAGGCCTTTAGCTGATGAATGCCCTGACCGATATGCCGTCAGACGATCGTGATGTGTTTCTGTTCCGCGCATCTTCCGCGCAGCAGCGACTATGGCTGCTCGACCGTCTCAGCGAAGGACGCAGCGGCGAGTACCTGATCGCCGGCGCACTGCGTTTGCAAGGCGCTCTCAACGCCGCCGCCTTGCAAGCAGCGCTCAACGACTGCATCGCCTTGCACGAAAGCCTGCGCACCTCGTTTGCCGAGGTCGATGGCACGCCATGGCAGGCGGTTGAACCGGCACTGACGGTTGCCTTGCAACAAACCGATCTGCGCCAGTTACCGCCCGAGCAGCGTTGGCCCGAGGCCATGGTGCAGCACGCCGCCACCGAGCCGTTCGAGCTAAGCCACGCGCCACTGCTGCGCGCGTTGCTGCTGCAGCTCGATGGCAACGACTGGCTGTTCGCGCTAACGATTCATCACCTGGTTTGCGACGGCCCCTCGCTGGCGCAACTGATAAACGATATCGCCGCCGCGTATGCCCATCGCATCGACCCCGGCCAGGCCGCACCCGCCATGCCCGGCGTGCAGTTGGCCGATTATGCGGAATGGCAATGCCGGCAACTGGATACGCCATCGATGCAATCGCGCCTGGCCTATTGGCAACAGCGTTTGCACGATGTTCCCGATCTGCAGCTGCCACTGGATTATCCGCGGCCAGCGATCCGGCGCGCCCAAGGCGCCCGGGTAGCTTTCGAGCTGCCGCGATCGGTGCGCGATGCGTTGATGCAGACGGCACGCCGATACGTCACCACGCCGTTTGCACTGTTGCTTGGCGCGTGGGGGGTCACCCTGGCGCGCTGGAGCGGGCAACACGATTTTGCCATCGGTACACCGGTATCCGGCCATCACGACGTACACATGCCCGGCGCGGTCGGCTTTTTTGCCGAGACCGCCGCCTGGCGTTTCGACATCAGCGACGACACCGACGCCGAAACCCTATGGCAGCGCACACGCGAGAGCTGGGCCGAAGCCTTAAGCCATAGCGGCGTGCCGCTGGACCGGCTGCTCAACCGCCTCGACCGTGGCCTGATTCGCGATCGAACGCCACTGTTCCAAACGCTTTTTTCGCTGGCCCCCGCGCTGCCTTTGCCTGCCCTGCCCGGCTTGCATGCCGAGCTGGTGTCGCTACCGATCGGCCAGGCGAAAACCGATGTATCGCTCGAATTGAATGAACACGGCGACGCCTACGCCGGTGTGCTGGAGTACGACCGCGCGCTGTTCAGCCTGCCACGCATCGAGCGGCTCGCCGCCTATTTCCAGGATGTATTGACCCGCTTGCTCAGCGAACCGCAGCGCCGCTTGCGCGATCTGCCGCGGCCACCGACCGAGGCGCCGACACACCCACTCACGGTATCGGCCGCCGCTATCGCCACCCCGGCCGCCGCCGGCGATATCACCCAGCACCCGCTATATCTCAGCGTGCGCGAGGTATGGCGTGAGTTGCTGGGCGACGTCGCCATCGATGAACGCAGCCATTTCTTCGAGATAGGCGGCCATTCGCTGCTGGCCGCTAAGGCGGTCGCGCGCCTGCGCAAAAAACTGCAACGCGACCTGCCCATGGCCGCCCTGTTCGATGCACCGGTACTGGGCGATCTGCTCGCGGTTCTGGATAACACGGCTCAACGCCATGCCGACGAAGTGCCGGTCACGGCCACGGCGGCGGCGCGTACCGATCTGCATCCGCTGTCGCCGGCGCAAGCGCGGCTGTGGTTTATCCAGCAACTTGAACCGGACAGTAGCGCCTATCACCTGAGCGGCGCGGTGCAGATCGATGGCGATTTACACGTTGACGCCTTGACCCAGGCGGTGCAGTTGCTGCGCCAGCGGCACGACATCCTGCGCACGCGCTTCATCGATGAAGGCGGCCGTCCGCTACAACACATCATGCCGTTGCAGCCGCTGCTGCTGGCGCCGGAATCGCTGGAATCGCTTAGCGAGCCCGAGCAAGACATCGCCCTCAAACGCATCGTTGCGCAGCTGGCAAAGCAGCCGTTTGAGCTAAGCGCAGCCGCACCGCTGCGCATGCAACTGTTGCGGCTGGGCCCGCAGCGTCACGTGTTCTGCCTGGTGCTGCATCACATGCTTGCCGATGGCTGGTCGATCGATCTGCTGTGGCGCGAACTCGGCGAGTCGTATCGCTTGCTGCGACAGGGGCAGCCACCCGCGCTGCCCACGCTGCCGCTGCAATACGCCGACTATGCGCGGTGGCAACTAGGCATGCTCGACGGCGCGACCGCACAGCGGCAGATCGAAGCCTGGCGCAGCGAACTTGCCGACCTGCCCACCCTCGAGCTGACTACCGACTGGCCGCGTCCGGCGTTTCCCGGCTCGGCCGGTGCGCAGCTGAGTTTCAGCCTGTCGTCGACGGCCATCGCCGCCTTGGACGGCCTCGCCCGCGCCACCGGCGGTACCCGCTTCAGCGCCAGCCTCACGGCATTTGCCGTGCTGCTGGCGCGCTGGAGCGGACAGCATGATTTCGCCATCGGCGTGCCGGTATCCGGTCGCGATCACGACAATGTCCACGAACTGATCGGCTGCTTCGTCAATGTATTGCCGATCCGCGCCGAACTGGCCGACGCGCGCAGCTACGCCGCGCTGGCGACTCAATTGCAGCAACGCTGCCGCAGCGCCTTCGAACGCCAATCGCTACCCTTTGAACGGCTGTTGCAGGCACTGCGGCCAGCGCCCGATAGCAGCCGACATCCGTTGTTCCAGGTGCTTTTCAATTACCTGAATACCGAGATCCGCGCGACCTCGGCCGACGGCTTGCACATGCAGCCGCTGGCGCTGGACAGCGACGCCGCGCAATTCGAACTGGCGGTGTATCTGGAGGATGCCGGCGACACTATCCGCTGCAACCTGGTCTATCGCACCGAGCTGTTCCACACCGCAACCATCGAGCGCATGGCGCACGCCTTCCGCAGCTTGCTGGAAGCCGCCGCCAGCGATGCGGATTGGGCCGACGTCGACATGGTCGATGCTGCCGACCATCGCCAGCTGGATGCCTGGAATGCCACCGCGATCGACTACGGCCCTGCCAGCACGCTGGATGCGCTGATCGCGGCGCAAGTGCAACGCACCCCGCAGGCCTGCGCCATCCGCGCCGAAGATGGCGAACTGAGCTTTGCGCACATGCTCGAACAGGCCGACCGCCTCGCCGGCTCATTGCGCGCGCTCGGCGCCGGGCCCGGCCGCGTCGTCGCCGTGCTGTTACCGCGCGGTGTCGATCTGCCGGTCGCCTTGCTGGCGGTGCTGCGCGCAGGCGCCGCTTATCTGCCGCTGGATATCGAACTGCCGCCGGAGCGCCTGAGCTTCATGCTGGAAGATGCCGCGCCGCTGGCGCTGATCGCCGATCCAGGCAGCCATGACTGGCTGACCAGCGACCTGCCCGTGCTCGCCCCCCGTGGCCATCGGCATCGCGCCGCGCCAGCGGCAGGCAGCACGCATGCGCCCGACGACATCGCCTATGTGATCTACACCTCCGGCTCTACCGGCAAACCCAAGGGAGTGATGGTGCCGCACGCCGGTATCGTCAATCGCCTGCACTGGATGCAAGCCGAGTACGGCCTGGCCACGCACGACCGCGTGCTGCAGAAAACCCCTTGCGGTTTCGATGTGTCGGTATGGGAATTCTTCTGGCCCATGCTTAGCGGCGCCAGCCTGGTCATGGCGCGCCCCGGCGGCCATCGCGACCCTGACTACCTGGCCCAGACGATCGAGCGCGAAGGCATCACCACCGTGCACTTCGTGCCGTCGATGCTGGATATCTTTCTGAGCACCGCCGAAGCGCAGCGCTGCGCGCCGTTGCGCCGCATCTTTACCAGCGGCGAGGCACTCAGCCCACAGCTGCGCGATCGCTGCCTCGACTTCGCGCCGCAGTCGCAACTGCATAACCTCTATGGCCCTACCGAGGCATCGGTCGATGTCACCTACTGGCCCTGCCTGCCGCAACAGCGCGGCGGCCCGGTGCCGATCGGCATGCCAGTCGCCAATACCCGCAGTCATGTGCTCGACCAGCGCGGCCGCGAAACGCCGATCGGCGTACCCGGCGAAATATGCATTGCCGGCGTACAGGTTGCCCGTGGCTACCTCAACCGGCCCGAACTCAACGCCGAACGTTTTGTGCGCGATCCGTTTGTCGCGCACAACGCCAGCATGTATCGCACCGGCGACCATGGCCGCTGGCATCGGCAAGGCTGGATCGAGTATCTCGGTCGCCGCGACAACCAGGTCAAATTACGCGGCCAGCGCAGTGAACTGGGCGAGATCGAAGCGGCGCTACGGCAACACCCCGCCGTTCGCGATGCCATCGTGCTGCTGCTGGGCGAAGGCGTCTATGCCCACCTCGACGCTTATGCGCTGGTCACCGCCGACGCGCCCGACGGCAACACCCTGCGCGCCTTTCTCGGCCAGCACCTGCCCGCCGCGATGGTGCCGACGCGAGTGCTGCCGCTGGCGGAGTTTCCGCTGACCAGCAGCGGCAAGACCGACCGCCGCGCGCTGGCCGCGCTGTCCCCGGCCAGCGCCGGCGAGCCGGCCGCCGCATCACGCCATACACCGCCAGAGCATGCCAGCCAGCGGCAGATCGCCGAGATCTGGAGCGAGGTGCTCGGCGTCGCCCAGGTCGATAGCCAGCGCAGCTTTTTCGAAGCCGGCGGCAATTCGCTGCTGCTGGTGCAAGTACATGCACGGCTCAAGCATTGTTTCGATCCGCCGCCGAGCTTGATGGATTTGTTCCGCTTCCCGACGGTGGCGGCACTGGCCGCGCATCTCGACGGCGCTGGCGCTCCATCCGTCAACCACACCGTGCGCGTTCAACCCGTTAACGAGCCCATCGCGATTATCGGCATGGCCGGCCGTTTTCCCGGCGCCGGCAGCGTCGAGGCCTTGTGGCAGGCCTTGCTCGAAGCGCGCAGCGGCATCCGTGAAGTGACTCGCGACGAGGCGCTCGCCGATGGCGCCGACGACGCCTTGCTGGCGCATCCCGCGTATGTGCCCTATGCCGCGCCGCTGAACGATATCGAAGCCTTCGACGAAAAGCTGTTTGGCTACAGCCCGGCCGATGCGGCCTTGCTCGATCCGCAAGGTCGGCTATTACTGCAATGCGCCTGGGAGACGCTGGAGCAAGCCGCGCTCAATCCCGCCCATCGCGACGCCGACAAGCCAGAGCCGCGCATCGGCGTGTTTGCCGGCGCCACGCTAAGCACCTATGCCTTGCACACGCTACGCGAACAAGCACGGGTTCCCGGTCAAGATCAGCGTGTCTTGTTCGCCAACGACAAGGATTACATCGCCAGCCGTATCGCCTACAAACTCGGCTTGAATGGCCCGGCCATCGGCGTGCAAACCGCCTGTTCCAGTTCCTTGGTGGCGGTGGCCCTGGCTGTCCATGCCCTGCGCCACGGCGAATGCGATGTAGCCCTGGCCGGCGGCGCATCGGTCAGCGTGCCGCATCGAGTCGGCTACCTATATGAAGAAGGCTCCATCCTGTCGCCGGATGGCCGCTGCCGCGCCTTTGACACCGACGCCGGCGGCACCGTCGGCGGCAATGGCGTTGCCATGGTGGCGTTAAAGCGCTTGTCGCAGGCGCTGGCCGACGGTGACCCGGTGCGCGCGGTCATTCGTGGTATCGCTACCAATAACGATGGCGCCGACAAAATCGGCTTCACCGCTCCCTCGGTCGGCGGGCAAGAAGCGGTGCTGCGCGCCGCCCTGGCCGACGCCGGGCTCAACCCGGCCGACATCGGCTATATCGAAGCCCATGGCACCGGCACCCGGCTTGGCGACGAAGTCGAACTGACCGCGCTGGCCGCGGCATTCGGTAACCACGGCCAGCCCTGTTTGCTCGGCTCGCTGAAATCCAGCATCGGTCATCTCGATGCGGCAGCCGGCGTGGCTGGGCTGATCAAGGCAGCACTCGCGGTAGAGCGCGGCATGGTGCCGGCGACCTTGCATGTGCAAACGCCGAACCCGCTATTGCAAAGCGAGGCCACGCGTTTCCGGCTGGCCACCGCGACCACCGCCTGGAGCGATCAGCAACAGCCGCGCCGTGCCGGGGTCAGCGCCTTCGGTATCGGCGGCACCAATGCCCATTGCATTGTCGAACAACCGCCGGCACGCCGCAGCATCGCGATGGCCCAACCACAGGCCCAACCGCAGGTATTGCTATTGTCGGCCGCCGACCCGGCGGCACTACGACGTCAGCGCGAACGCCTTGCCGATTGTCTGCAAGCGTCGTACTTGCACGTGCAAGCCGATGCCGAGTTGGCGGCATTGGCGTGGACGCTGCAAAGCGGTCGCCGCGCCTTGCCATGGCGGCAGGCATTTAGCGTCAAACATATTGCGCAAGCGTTGCCGCTATTGCGCGAAAGCGCCTTGCCCACGGCAGCCGCTGCGCAACCGCGGGTGTATTTGCTGTTTCCCGGCCAGGGCAGCCAGAGCGCGGCCATGGGCGCCGAACTGTACGCCGAGGATGCGCGCTTCCGTGCCAGCGTCGATGCCTGCCTGGCGCTGCTGCCGCCAACCTTGCGCGAGGCGGTGATTCGCAGCAGCTTCACTCGCGCCGTTGACGACGAAGCCAAGGCCTGGCTGCAACGCACCGACATCGCCCAGCCCGCTTTATTCATCGTCGAATATGCCTTGGCGCAATGGCTGCTCGCCTGTGGTGTACAACCTGTCGGCCTGCTCGGCCATAGCCTGGGCGAACTGGTCGCGGCCACCATCGCCGGGGTGTTTTCGCTCGAAGCAGCGTTGCCGCTAGTGATCGCCCGCGGCCGCCTGATGCATGAGGCGGCGCCCGGCGCGATGCTGCAGGTATCGCTGCCGGCGCACGAGCTGGCGGCGATCTTGCCAGCCCAGCTGTGCATTGCCGCGATCAATACGCCACAGCGCACGGTGGTTGCCGGTGCGCAAGCCGCCATCGATGCGTTCGCCGCCGAACTGCAAGCGCGCGATATCGAGGCGCAATCGTTACGCGTCGCCCACGCGTTTCATTCGCCATTGATGTCCAGCGCGGCACAGGCCTTACGCGAACCGCTGGCGGCAATCACCCCGCAAACACCCACGCTGCCCTTGCTATCCAATCTCAGCGGCGACTGGATGGACAGCCAAGAAGCGCTCGACCGATGGCGCTGGGTGCGCCAGATCGAGCAGCCGGTACGTTTTGCCGAAGGCTTGCAGCAACTGGCAGGCACCGACACCGTGCTGATCGAAGTCGGCCCCGGCCGCACGCTGAGCGCGTTTGCGCGCGAAGCCGGGCTGAACTGCACCGCGATGTTGCCGAGCCACAGCGGCGACGCCGCGCAGCAGGCCTTGCTGCATACCCTGGGCGTTTTGTGGCAGGCCGGTTGCCAGGTGAACTGGCAACGGCTGCATGGCGAGCAACGACCGGTTCGGCTGGCGCTGCCCAGCTATCCGTTCGCGGCAAACCGGCATTGGCTCGGCGCATCGACAGCGACCGCCGCGCACCTGGCCATGCTGGACTGGCAACGCGCACCGTTGCCAGCGCTGCCCGGTGTGGTGCAAAGCGTGGCGCTGTTCGGCGACGACGATACGCTGGCAGACGCATTGGCGGAACGCTTCGCCGCGCTCGGGGTGTCGGCGCAACGCATCACCGCATTGGACGACTGCCAGCGCGAACAGCGGCTGGTCGTGCTGAGCCCGGATTTTCCACAACTACTGGAAATGGCGCGCCGGCTTGCCGGACATCCACCGGAACGGCTGATCATCGTCAGCCGCCACGCCCAGGACGACGGCGCGGCGACCGACGCCGATGCGGCCATGACCGCTGCCGCCGCCCTGGTCTTGGCGCAAGAGCAGCCCGAACTCGGCCTGCGCCAGATCGATCTGGCCGGTGCTGAAGATGCGCGCCAGCTCGCTGCCCTGGCCGCCGAGTGCCTGGCCGATGGCCCGGCCATCGTCTTGCTGCGCGACGCTGGCCGGCGCCTGCCGCAGGTGCATGCGCTGGCAACCCGGCCGCGTCTTGATGCCGCCCGCGCCACGGTGTGGCGCGATGCCGCCGTGGTGCTGATCACCGGCGGTTTCGGCCAGTTGGGCATGCACTTCGCCCAGCATCTTGCGCGGCATGCGCAGGCCCGGTTGGTCTTGCTCGGCCGTCATGCTCCGGCCGCCGACGACCCGCGATTGCAAATGCTTCGCCAGCTCGGCGCCGAGGTGCTGGTACTCAGCGGCGATATCGCCGCGGCGGGTGTGGCGCAGTCGGCGGTACGCGCCGCGATCGAACACTTCGGCGCCCTGCACAGTGTGATCCACGCCGCCGGCATCGCCGGCGCAGCCGCGCAGCGCCCCTTGCTGGATACCGGGCTGCACGAAAGCGAAAGCATTTGGGCGGCCAAACGCGAAGGCGTGCGGCAGCTGGCCGATGCCTTACACGGCGTATCGCTTGACCACGTGCTGTTGTGCTCATCGATATCCAGCGTGCTCGGCGGGCTCGGCTTTGCCGCCTATGCGGCAGGCAACCGCTGGCTGGAAGTATTCGCCGACGCACAAAGCCGTCGCGGCACCACACCCTGGCTGGCGCTGGCCTATGACGGCCTGCATCTGGACGACAGCCCGCCGCAGGGCCTGGCGCTGGATGCGCAGGCCAGCATCGAGCTGGCCGAACAAGCACTCAGCGCCGGGCTTAGCGGCCGCGTGCTGGCCCTGGCCGGCGATCTGCACAGCCGGCTGCAACGCTGGAGCCACGCGCCAGGCAACCCAGCGCTGCCACAAACCGCTACCCAGCTGGCCGAGCTACAGGCGACCATTCATGCCGATTACCCCGGCGATCCCTTGCAAGCCCAGGTCGCGCAATCGCTGGCCGCCACGCTGGGGCTGGCGCGAATCGGCCCCGACGACGACTTTTTCGCCCTCGGCGGCGACAGCCTCGTCGCCACCCGGCTGATCGCCCAGCTGCGTGCCGCCACCGGCCTGCCGCTGTCGGTCGGGCTGGTACTGCAAGCACCCACCGTGCGCCTGTTAGCCGCCACCCTCGCGGCCATGCTCGGCCATGTCGGCGCCGAAGACGAAAGCGACGAAGCCTTCGAAGAGGGCGTGCTATGAGCGCCGCCAGCAGTCCCAACCCCGCCACCGCGATCCGCCTGCTGGCCGAGCTGCGCGACCTTGGCATCACGCTGTGGAGCGAACAAGGCCAGTTGCGTTTTCGCACCCCCAAGGGCCAGCTGACGCCTGCGCTAAAAGAAAACCTCACGGCACATCGCAGCGAGTTGCTGGCGTTGCTCGACCGCACTCGCGACGAGCAAGCCATTCGCCGTCGCAGCCAAAACGGTCCACTGCCGTTGTCCATCCAGCAGCGAGCCGTTTGGGCGGCCGAACAATTCGGCGGCGCCCGCGCGTTCCTTATGCCTGGCACCTTGCAACTGGACGGCCTGCTCGACCCGCCGGCCTTGCAACGCGCGTTTCAACAGTTGTGCGAGCGGCATGAAGCGCTGCGCACCGCGATCCAGGTGATTGATGAGCAACCGATGCAAGTGGTGTTGCCCGCCGCACCCATCGCCTTGCCGCTGGTGGATTTGTCCGCCCTCGGCGGCGCTGCCCAGCAGGCCCGGCTCGAACAATGGCTGGCGGAGGAATCGTCGACCCCCTTCGAGCTCAGCCAGGCGCCCTTGCTGCGCCTGCGGCTGATCCGCTTGTCGACGCAACGGCATGTGCTGTGCCTGACCCTGCATCACATCATCGCCGACGGCTGGAGCATCGACATTCTGCTGCGCGAGCTCGACGCGCTATACCGGCCCGGCGGCAGCGCAGTTGCCGCACTGCCCGCGGCCCTGGGCTATGCCGACTTCAGCGTATGGCAGGCCGCCCGTCATGCAGCGCACGCAGACCAGGCCGATCTGACGTTTTGGCGGCAACAGCTGGCCGAGCTGCCGCCGCCGCTGGAACTGTCCTCGCGCCGGCTCGACGCCGGCAGCAAAAGTTTTGCCGGTGCAGCCGTCTATACCGAACTGCCCGCCGCCAGCTTGAGCGCGCTGCGCCAGCTCGCCACCCAGGCAGGCCGCACCCTGTTCGCCGCGCTGAGCACCAGCTTCGCCGTGCTGCTTTACCGCTACAGCGGACAGCGCGACCTGCTGCTCGGTGCCGCTATCGCCGGACGTGGCCAGCACGAACTGGAACACGTCATCGGCCTGTTCGCCGGGCGCCTGCCGCTGCGGCTCGAGCTCGATCCGCAACTCGGTTTCGCCGAACTGACCAGCCGCATCGGCCATCGCGTGGCGCAGGCATTCAGCCATGCCGAGGTACCGGCCGAGCGGATCATCGCCCAGGCACTGCCCGACAGCGAAAGCGGGCGCGATCTGTTTCAAGTGATGATTGCGCTGCAAAACGTAATCCGCAGCGAGATCCATCTCGACGGCTTGCAAGTGCAGCCGATAGCGACACCGCAGATCACCGCCAAATCCGACCTGGCGCTGGCGTTCGAAGAGCGCGATGGCCGCTTGCTGGTTACGCTGGAATACGCCACAGCGCTGTTCGAACCCGCGCCGATGCAGGCGATGCTCGATCATTGGCTGCGCCTGACCGAGGCCGCCGTGGCCGAGCCGCTGCGCCCGGTGGCGCAGTTGCCGATGCTCGCCGACGGCGAACGCGCAGCGCTGCTGGATTTTCCACGGCAGAATTCCCCGGCCTTGCTGCGCCGCCATCTATGGCATGTGTTTGAAGGCATTGCCGCGGCACATCCGGAGCGCACCGCGCTGAGCGCACCGCTGGGCTGGGATCAAGCGCAGCTGCGCCAGGTCAGTTATCGCCAGCTGCAACTCAAGGCGCAAACCATCGCCGCCGCCCTGCATGCCGCCGGCGTGCGCCGCGGCGATGTGGTCGCCCTGGCCGGATGGCGCTCGATCGATTTTGTCGAAGGCGTGCTCGGCATCGCCGCCAGCGGCGCCACCTATCTGCCGCTGAGCCCAGAGGCACCCGCCGCGCGCATCAGTGAGATGCGTCAGGACAGCGGCGCCCGCGTATTGCTCGGCAGCGATGACCCCGGCATGGCCTTTGCCGCGCTATTCCCGACCGCCATCGACCTGCGCGGGCTGCGGGTCGACGCGTCACTGCCAAGCCACGGCCAGCCCGTCGGTGCGGCCAGCGACCACGCGCATCTGATTTTCACCTCCGGCTCCACCGGCCGTCCCAAGGGCGTCGCCGTCAGCCACGCCAACATGATGCATTTCCTCGCCGGCATGGCGGATTTTCCGGCCGAGGCGAATTACCTGTGTTTCGCGCCGTTCGTCTTCGATGCCTCGATCCTGGAGATCTGGCTGCCGCTGCTCAAGGGCGCGCAGTTGGTGATCGCGCCACCGGGCCTGCCTGACCTCGACGCGCTGGCCCAGCTGATCGAAACCCAGCGTATCCAGGTTGCGGTGTTGTTCGCCGGCCTGTTTCAAAGCCTGTGCGAAGCACGGCCGCAAACGCTGGCCGCGATGGATCATTTGATCAGCGGCGGCGACCGCGTATCGCTGAGCGCGGCGCGCGCGCTGTTCGCCTGCGAGGGCAAGGTCCGTTTGTATAACGGCTACGGCCCGACCGAAACCACCATCGTGGCGACCATGCACCGGGTCTCGCCCGCCGATCTCGGCATGCGCGCCCCCAGCGTGCCGATTGGCGGCCCGCTCGGCGCCAGCCGCCTGTATGTACTCGATGCATACGGCGAGCTGATGCCGCATGGCGCCATCGGAGAGCTGTATATCGGCGGTGACGGTGTCGCCGCCGGCTATATCAATCAGCCGCAGTTGAGCGCCGAGCGTTTTATCCACGATCCGTTTGCCGGGACCGCCGATGCGCGGATGTATCGCAGCGGCGATCTGGTGCGCTGGCGCGACGATCGCACGCTGGAATTCCACGGCCGTGCCGACCGCCAGGTAAAGATCCGCGGCTTTCGCATCGAACTGGCCGAAATCGAAGCGCATATCAGCGAACACCCCGCGGTGGCCCAGGCCCTGGTCGAGCCACAAGAGCTGGATGGCCATAAGCAACTGGTGGCCTATGCGGTGGTAGCTCCCGGCGCGCAACTGGACGCGCAGCAACTGCACGATTTTCTGGCCCAGCGCCTGCCCGACTACATGGTGCCGCACGCCCTGCTGCCGCTGGATCATCTGCCGCTCACCGTGAACGGCAAGCTCGACCGCAGCGCCCTGCCCAAGCTGTCATCGCGCAGCGGCCAGGCCGAGCCGCTGCCGGACAACGAAGCAGCCCGCGCGCTAAGCAGCGTGTGGTGTGCGTTGCTGAAGGTCGAGACCGTCAGCGCCGATGACAATTTCTACCATCTCGGCGGCGACTCGATCATCGCCATGCAAATGGCCATGCGTTTGTCGCGCCTGGGCTGGGATATGCAAGCGCAGGCCTTGTTGCGCAAACCTACCCTGCGCGCGCAGCTAGGCCTGCTCAAGCGGCGTCGGCAGAACATGGCGCGGCGCGTGCATCAGGGGCCATTGCCACTGACCCCGATCCAGCAGTGGTTTTTCAAGCTCAAGCTGCCGCGGCCACAGCATTGGAATCAGGCGGTGCGGCTGGCGCTTGACCCGGCGCTGCTCGAACGCCTGCCCGCCGCGCTGGCCCAGCTCGAACGCAACCACGATGCCTTGCGCCTGCGTTTTCAGCACGATGAACAGGGCTGGCAGCAGCAACTGAGCCCGCTACGCGAACACAGCCTATTGCAACGTCATCGCGTGGACAGCAACGAACAGGCGCAAGCGTTGATCGACGCCGCCCAGCAAAGCCTGGATCTACAGCACGGGCCGGTGTGGACAGCGCTGGTGCTGGAATCGCCGAGCCAATGGGCATGGCCGCACTTGTTGCTGCTTGCTCATCATCTGGTGGTCGATGGCGTCTCCTGGCGAGTGCTGCTGGAACATCTCAATCAAGCGCTGCACGGCGAGGCGCTACTCGAACCCGCGCTGGGCTATGCCGACTGGGCCGTGCATCTCGCCGCGCAGCCAACGGCGATGGCGGCCAGCGCAAAACCCATCGCCCTGCCACCGCTGCCCCACCCACATGGCGACGGCAGCGAAGCCAGCACCGAGGTGCTTAGCGCGGTGCTGCCAGCGGACTTCGCTAACCAGTTGCTGGGCCGCGCGAATACCCCGTTTCGCAGCGAGCCGACCGAGCTGATGCTGACCGGCGTGCTGCTCGGCTTGCAACGCAGTACCGGGCAAACCGCGCTCACCGTGGCGCTGGAGCGCCACGGCCGCGATGCCGGCGAGATCGACTTGTCGAGCACGGTCGGCTGGTTTACCCGTATCCAGCCGGTGCATCTTGAGTTGCCGTCACCCAGCCCGAGCGAAGCCGGCACGCTCGATCAGGCGCTGCTGGCGGTGAAACAAGCCGCGCGCAGCGCACCGAACCAGCTAGACCCGCACCCGACCCAGCAGCCTGCAGTCGCCTTCAATTACCTGGGACGGATCGATCACGCACTGCCCGTCGATGGCGCCTTGCGTGCCGTCGACGACAGCACTGGCGCATGCGTCGACAGTCAGGCGCAGCGGCCGTACGCCATCGAAATCGTCGCCAGTGCCGATGCCAGCGGCCTGCGTATCGACTTCCGTTTCAGCCGGCACCAGGCTGACCGCGCACAGATACAGGCCTGGCTGGAAGCCACCGTGCAGGCGTGCCAGACGCTGCTTGAGCGGTTGCACCAGGCAGGCGTCGGTGGCCGCGCGCCGTGTGACTTCCCGCTGGCAGGCATCGCCACCCAGGCATCGCTCGATGCCTTGCTTGCCGGTTGCCAGCTCGAACCCGCATCACTGACCGATCTGCTGCCGGCCAGCGCACAGCAACGCGGGATGTTGCTGGAAAGCCTGGCGCATCCCGGCAAGGGCATGCATGTGGAACAGTTCGTGGCGACCTTCGACGCCGCCTTCGACGCCACCGCGCTGGAGGCGGCCTGGGCGCGCTTGATCAGCCGTCACGATGCCTTGCGCACGCGCTTTGTCTGGCCCACGCAGAGCGAACCGCTATGCGCGGTTCTGGAAAGCTATCCGATCGCCTGGCGGCATCTAGACTGGCGCGCCGACCCGAGCGCCGACGACCCCAGTGCCAACGACCCCGGCGCCGACGACCGCCTTGGCGCGTGGCTGGATGCCGACCGTGCGCAAGGTTTCGATCATCAGGCGCCGCCGTTGCGGCTGACCAGCATGCGTCGCGATGAGCGGCACTGGCTGCTGATCTGGACTTACCACCATGCCTTGCTCGACGGCTGGAGCGTGGCGCGGCTGCTCGATGAAGCCATGCAAACCTCGCACCCTGACGATGCGCCGGCACACAGCGCGCGCAGCTATGCGAGCTGGCTGGCCGGGCAAGACCGCGACGAAGCCGCCGCGTTCTGGCAGGCCTATCTCGATGGCGACACCCTGCCGGCCCCGCTAGGCCAGCTCAGCGACGAACCGCAGCCAACTAGCGATGCCACCACAGCCAGCGTGATCGAATGCCAGCACCGGCTTGGCGCCGAACCGGCCGAACTGTTGCAGCAACTCGCGCGCCGGCACGGCATCACCCTGGCCCATGTCGCCAGCGCCGCAGTCGCCCTGCTGCAAGCCTGGGCATCAGGCCAGCGCGATGTCATCCACGCCACCACGGTGTCCGGTCGGCCGAGTGCGCTGGAAGGCAGCGAATCGTGGATCGGCCTGTTCATCAACAGCCTGCCGCTACGCATCGAGGTGCCGCCGCAAGGCGCGGCGTGGCCGTGGATGCAGCAGCATGTCGCCGAGCGTGCCATGGCCTTGGCCCCTTACGAGTGGTGCAGCGGCAGCGATATCCACCGCTGGTCCGGACGCGCGGCGGGCAAGCCATTAAGCGATGCCTTGCTGGTCTTCGAAAACTATCCGCGGCCCGCGCAAGACGCCGCCGCGACGCCGGTCACCACGGTGGCCGGGCACGGCGCGCGCACACACTTCCCGGTGACCTTGCTGGTGGTTCCCGAGCAGGGCTGGCGTTGCGAGCTCATCATGCATGCGGCGTATATGCCGCCCGCCGAAGCGAACAAATTGCTGGCGGCCTACGTCAGCATCCTGCAACAGCTGGCGCATGCCGACGCCGATATCGCCACCTTGCTCGCCGCGTTGCCCACACCGCCGCAGCGCTATGCACCGGCGCCACGGCGATTGCAGCCACCGCAATCGCCATTGCAGCTGGAACTTTGCACGCTGTGGGAAACCCTGTTCACTGGCGGTGCGATCGGCATCGATGATCACTTCTTCGAGCTGGGCGGACATTCCTTGCTGGCGCTGGATCTGCTGGCGCGTCTACGCCAGCGCTTTGGCCGCGAGGTTTCATTCGCGGCGTTCGTGCGCGAGCCCACGGTGGCCGGCCTGGCCGGGTTGCTCAGCGAACAAGCTGAGCAGGACGGCGAGCGTTCTAGCGCCCAACGCTTTATCGCCCTGGGCCATCACGGCACCCCGATCTATTTGCTGCCCGGTGCCAGCGGCAACCCGATGTCGTATCTGCCGCTGGCGCGCGCGCTGGACGGCCGCATGGCGCTGCAAGCGGGCCAGTCCGACCTGCACACCCGCGATGAGCAGCCGTCGATGGAACAACTCGCCGCCGAGTTCGCCGCAGCCATCGTCAAACGCCAGCCCAGCGGACCGGTGCATTTGGCCGGCCATTCGTTTGGCGCGGTGTTGGCGTATGCGATTGCGCAGGAACTACAGCAGCAAGGGCGCCGGGTCGCCAGCCTGATCGTGCTCGATCAGGCCGCCCCGGATGGCAGCGACCCGTTTGCCAGCTACGACGAGGCGGCGATGCTGGCCGCCATTGCCGAGGCGATGGCCGTCTATTTCGCCTGCGAACTCGACCTCGACGCAGCCGCATTGCGCGCGCTCTCCTCCGCGCAACGGCACCGCCGCATGCTGGAGCAATGCAAACAGGCAGGGATTTTCCCGGCCAGCACCGATGACTCGGTGATCGCCTCGCTGCTGGCCGTTTACCGGCGCAGCGCCGACGTATTAAGCGCCTACCGGCCAGCATCGTGGTCCGGCCCGCTCAGCTTGATCCGCAACGAGACCTGCGCTGACGACTCCAGCATGGGTTGGGATGCGTTGTGCCAACACATCAGCACTGCCACAGCCAGCGGCAGCCACATCGGCATGATCACCGACACGCATGTCGGGACGCTTGCTGACTTGATCGTCCAACTACAGGAGAGAACATGCGCGTCGGACTTATGACTCTAGGCAGCACTGGCGATCTGGTGCCGATGCTTTCACTCGGTATCGCCTTGCGCCAGGCCGGCCACACGCCGGTGCTGATCAGCTACGGCGTCTATGCCGAGGCGGCCGCCAGACACGGCATCGAGATGGCGCCGCTGCCGGGCGATCCGCGCATGCTGGTGGCC
>NZ_JAPDPE010000114.1 GCF_026283955.1 Dyella silvatica
CGTCGCCGCCAATGCGCGTATCGCACCGACTGCCAGTATTGGCCCTTGCTGCGTGATCGAGGACGGTGCGGTCATTGAGGACGGCGCCGTTCTCGGCCCGCACTGCATCATCGGCACCGATTGCACCGTGGGCGCCTATTCACGGCTAGTCGCCCGGGTCACCCTGGTTACCCGCGTAACGCTGGGCAAACGGGTGTTGATCCACCCCGGCGCGGTGATCGGTTCGGATGGTTTTGGCCTCGCCTTTGACCGCGACCACTGGATCAAGCTGCCGCAACTCGGTGGCGTGCGCCTTGGCGACGACTGTGAAATCGGTGCCAATACCACCATCGACCGCGGTGCCCTGGATGACACCGTGCTGGAAGAAGACGTCAGGCTGGATAACCAGATTCAAATTGCCCATAACGTGCATATCGGCGCACATACCGCGATGGCGGGCTGTGCAGCCGTCGCCGGCAGCGCAAAAATCGGTCGCTACTGCATGATCGGCGGCAACGCCGGCGTGCTGGGGCATCTAGAACTGGCTGACCGCGTTACCATTACCGCCAAGAGTCTGGTCACGCACTCAATTCGCGAACCTGGCGAGTATTCATCGGGCGTACCGTTGCAAGACAATCGCCAATGGCGCCGCAACGCTGCCCGTTTCAAGCATTTGGATGAGTATGTGCGCCGACTGTCGGCGCTGGAGAGGGATAGTAAAGATGAATGAACAAACCACGCCCTTCCACCTGCCGGTGAACGTGGAACAGATTCAGCAGCTGCTACCGCACCGCTATCCGTTCCTGTTGGTCGACCGGGTGATTGAGATCGTGCCCGATCAGAGCGTGGTGACGTTGAAGAACGTGACCATCAATGAACCGTTTTTCCAGGGGCATTTCCCTGGCCATCCGGTCATGCCAGGCGTGCTGATCGTGGAGGCCATGGCGCAGAGCGCCGGTTTGCTGACCCAGATCAGCGGCCGCATGAAAGGCAATAACGGCAGCCCGCTGTTCTATCTGGCCAAGGTAGACAATGCCCGCTTCAACGCCGTCGTGGCGCCGGGCGATCAGTTGCGCATGGAAGTGTCGCTCAAGCGATTGCTGCGCAGCATGGGCCTGTTCCACGCCCGCGCCCTGGTCGATGGCAAAGAGGTCGCCAGCTGTGAGCTGATGTGCGCAGCGAGGTCTGATAAATGATCCATCCCACCGCGCTGGTTGATCCCACCGCCGTTATCGGCGCCAACGTCAGCATCGGCGCTTATAGCGTGATCGGCGCCGGTGTAGAAATCGGCGAAGGCACAGTTATCGGCCCGCACGTGGTGATCGAAGGCCCGACCAAGATCGGTCGCGATAATCGCATCAGTCAGTTCGCCTCGCTGGGCGGCCCGCCGCAAGACAAGAAATTTGCCGGCGAGCATACCGAACTGGTGATCGGCGACCGCAACCTGATCCGCGAATTCGTCACGATCAATCGCGGCACCGGCGACGGCGGCGGTATTACCCGCATCGGCAACGACAACTGGCTGCTCGCCTACGTGCACATCGCGCACGACTGCCAGATCGGTAACCACATCGTGTTCTCCAATTACTCGGCATTGGCCGGACATGTGGATATCGGCGACTGGGTGATCATGTCCGGGTTTTCCGGCGTGCATCAGTTCTGCAAGGTCGGCGCTCACGCGTTTATCGGCATGGGCTGTCTGGTCGGTTCCGACGTGCCACCGTTCGTGATGATGGCGAACGAGCAGCGAGGCCGTCCGCGCGGCATCAACAGCGAAGGCATGAAGCGCCGTGGTTTCGAGGCACCGCGTATCGCTGCGATCAAGCGCGCCTACCGCACCTTGTACATGGCGGGATTGACCTTGGCAGATGCGCGCGAGCAATTGGCGGCACAGGCACAAGAAAGCGAAGACGTACGCGCCATGCTGGATTTCCTCGACACCAGCGAACGAGCACTGGTCCGATAAGCCGCAGGGCTTACCAGAGCATCAAACACACGCTTTGCGATCAGCGGGAGACATCGATATGCAGGCCAACGAAGTCTCCACACGTACACCCCTGATTGCCGTGATCGCCGGAGAAGACTCCGGCGATCAACTCGGTGCCGACCTGATCGCCGCCCTGCGCCAACGCTATCCGGCCGCGCGCTTTGTCGGCATCGGCGGCGCTCGTATGCAGGCTCAGGGTTTCGAATCCTGGTACGAGATCCGCGAGCTGTCGGTCATGGGTTTTGCCGAGGTGGTAAAGCATTTGCCGCGACTATTGCGCCTGCGCAAATCGCTGGTTGCGCGCTTGCTTGAGGCACGCCCGGATATCGTCGTCGGCATCGACGCCCCCGACTTCAACCTCGGCGTAGAACAACGAATCAAACTGGCCGGCATTCGCACCGTACATTACGTAAGCCCTTCGGTCTGGGCATGGCGTGAGCGGCGCGCAGAGAAAATTGGCCACAGTGCCGACCGCGTGCTCTGCCTGTTTCCGATGGAGCCGCCCATTTACGCCAAACACGGTATCGATGCGCGCTTTGTCGGCCACCCCTTGGCGGATCGCTTCGCGCTGGTCTCCGACCGGGTTGGCGCCCGCGATATTCTGCAATTGCCGCAAAACGTGCCCGTGCTGGCGGTGCTGCCTGGCAGCCGCCCGTCCGAGCTGGAACGTCTGGGCCGCATTTTTATCGATGCCGCAAGCCAGGTCGCCAGTGCCTTGCCGGGGTTACGACTCGTGATTCCGGCCGCCAACCCGCAGGTTTATGCCAGCCTGAAAACCATGCTCGCCAATCAGCAGGGGGCAGATGCTCCGCTGCTGCTGGAAGGACACGCTCATGAGGCCATGCTGGCCGCCGATGTCGTGCTGCTGGCATCGGGCACCGCTACCCTCGAAGCGATGCTGGCGAAGCGGCCGATGGTGGTGGGCTATCGCGTTGCGCCGATGAGTTATCGCATCGCACGTGCCTTGAAAATGCTCAAGACCGATGTCTACGCGCTGCCTAATATTCTTGCTCGCGCCTGCGGCATGGGCGATGCCTTGCTGGTCCCGGAGCTGATGCAGGACAACTGCACCGCCGACAAACTCGCCGCGGCCACCCTGGAGCTGTTCCACGACAGTGAACGGCGCGGGCATATCGTGGCGGCCTTTGAGCAACTGCATCAACTGCTGCGCGGTGAACTCGAAGGACAAGCCGGCGCTCGCGCCGCGGCGGCCATCGCGGAACTGATCGATGGATAAGCCAGCGCCAATACATACCGAACAACAATTTGTGGCCGGTGTCGACGAAGCCGGGCGCGGTCCATTGGCTGGCCCGTTGACGGTCGCCGCAGTGATTCTCGACCCACTAAGGCCGATTGCCGGGCTTAACGACTCCAAGAAGCTGAGTGAGAAAAAGCGCGAGGCGCTGTATCCGCAAATTATCGAGCGTGCTCTCGCCTACTGCATCGTGGTGGTGGCGCCAGAAGAAATCGATCAACTGAATATTTTCCAAGCCACGATGACCGGCATGAGCCGTGCCGTCGCCGGCCTTACGCCCAGCGCCCGCACAGCACTGATCGACGGCAATAAATTGCCGAAAGACCTGCCCTGTCCTGGCCAAGCCATTGTCGGCGGCGATGCCTTGGAGCCGGCTATCAGCGCGGCCTCGATCCTGGCCAAGGTCACTCGCGACCGGTTAATGGTCGCGCTGGAGCAAACGCATCCAGGTTATGGCTTTGCCATCCATAAGGGCTATCCCACGCCGGCCCATCTCTGTGCGCTAAAACAGCTGGGCCCCTGCCCAGAGCATCGGCGCAGCTTTGCACCGGTGCGACAGCTGCTGGATCAAGCGCAGCTGTTC
The DNA here is from genome assembly GCF_026283955.1 of Dyella silvatica. Classification (GTDB taxonomy): domain Bacteria; phylum Pseudomonadota; class Gammaproteobacteria; order Xanthomonadales; family Rhodanobacteraceae; genus Dyella_C; species Dyella_C silvatica. The sequence goes on from NZ_JAPDPE010000114.1 coordinate 3,805, forward strand.
TAAGAACCTGTTCACAAGCATCATTGGGGCCAAGATCCTGCGACACGGGTATGCCGTATGGCCCAGGTGTTTCCGGCCATACCGGCATAGCATCGCTATACCCCGCTGGCGTGGCTTTTGATGACGCTGGTCCAGCGGGTCCGGAAGCCTTTCGTGGCCCCCCGCCATTCAACACCGCGCTGCAACCCTTCCGGTGACAACAGCATCTCAAGCAGGTGCAAGCGTGTCGCCCCGCTGATCCGGCGACACACTATCCAACAGCAGGGATGCATCGAGTTGACGCCCCCGCGTTAACAGTCCGTGACATCGCGCTCATTCACCCCCAGGAGACGCGCCATGAAACTGAATCCCCGACCGCCTCACCGACCCGTATCAAAACCAGATAGCGCCACCGAAACACCGACCTTATCGCCGGTGAAGCCGCCGCCCACCGAACATGTCGACTACGATCGTCGCCGGCTTGCCGTCGAGCATTTCGATCATTACATCGACGCACTACCCGACGAGAACGAGCGGTTCCGCGTGCACTGAGCTGGCGCTATCCAGGCTTTTATTTAGACGCTCGGCGAAGACGGCTATGACGGAAGCCGTAACCGATGTAGATCAACATGCCCACCGCGGTCCAGCCGGCCAGCAAAAGCCAGTTTTCCTTATTCATTTGCAGCAGCAAGAACAAGCAGACCACGACACCTAGGGTGCAGGTCACGGGCGCTGCCGGCACGCGAAAACCGCGCGGCAGATTCGGGTGGGTACGACGCAATACCAAGACGCCGATACATACCGTGGAGAAGGCCAGCAGCGTGCCCATGGACAGCAGATCGCCAAGCAGGCTTAGTGGAAACACCGCCGCCAGCAGACCGCCGACCAACCCCACCAGCAAGGTCGTGCGGTGCGGGGTGCGGTGCTGTGCATGCACCGCACCAAAGAAGCGCGGCAGCAGGCCATCGCCCGCCATGCTGTAGAGAATACGCGATAGGCCCAAGTGCATGACCAGGATGACCGAGGTCAGGCCGGCAACCGCGCCCACCTGGGTCAGCAGCTTGAGCCAGGCCAACTGCGGATGGGCCGCCAGCGCGGTGGCCACCGGCTCGGCCGTAGCCAATTGCGGATACGGCACCAAGCCGGTGAGCACCGCCGCAACGATGATGTACAGCACCGTGCAAATCGCCAGCGAGATCAAAATACCCATCGGCACATTGCGCTGCGGGTTGCGGGTTTCCTGCGCTGCAGTCGCCACCGCGTCAAAGCCGATATAGGCAAAGAACACACTGGTTGCCGCGCGAAACACCCCGCTCCAGCCGTAGTGGTCGCCGCCCTGGTTGGCCGGCATGTAGGGGGTCCACAGCGCCGGGTCGACATACTGCAGCCCAAACACCACGAACAACAGCACCACGATCACCTTCAGCACCACCACCATGCTGGCAAACAGCGTGGATTGCTGGGTGCCGCGATACAGCAAGCCGGTCAGCGCCGCCACGACGAGCACGGCGGGCAAATTGAACCAGGCACCGGTCACCGCCAACTGGCCGTCTTTAAAGCTCAGCGGCGCGTGGGTCAGCACATCGGGTATCTGCAAGCCCAGACTGTGCAACAAGCCCACGCTATAGCCCGACCAGCCCACCGCGACCGAAGACACCGCCAGCAGATATTCCGCCACCACGTTCCAGCCGATAAACCAGGCCAGCAATTCGCCGAAGGTGGCATAGGCGTAGACATAGGCGCTGCCGGATACCGGCAGCATCGCGGCGAATTCGGCATAGCTCAGTGCGGCCAGGGCAGCGGCCAGGCCAGCAATCACGAAAGACAGCGTAATGGCCGGGCCGGCATGCTCGGCGGCGGTCTGCCCGGTGATGACGAAGATGCCGGCCCCGATGACTGCCCCCACCCCCAAGACGATCAGCTCTTTCAGCCCCAGCGTGCGCTTGAGCGAGTTGTCGGCCGACAGCGACGACTCAACAGGTTTGATGGCAAAAAGTGAACGGAGCAACGACATGGGGCGAAACCGGTGAAGGCCACGGTATGCGGCACAAGACCCTGAACCTTGCCAGCCAGCGCCAGTGCTGGCAACCGTCAAAAGCCACACAAGTCAATCTTGCTCACTGCAGGGGCTGCCAGTAGCCTTCACCTACTCACCGCGTGAGTCCGCATGTCTGTCCCTGAGCCTGTTCAATATCTCCCCGTGGCTTGCGCCGGGATCTGTTCGCGCGCAGTCCAAGGAAGAACGAGAAAGCGTATGTCGATACGTGACCGCGTGATGACGCCGGCTGCTGGGCTAACAGGCTCGGTCCGAAGGGTTGTCGCTGAGCGGCCGTCATGCGGCAGCACCCGACCTGGCCTGACCGCCAGTCTGCCACGCCATCCCGCACTACCACCTGACAGCCGCTCAACCGTAACGCGGGCCATGAGGACATATTGAACAGGCTCTTCGCCCACCTCCATCTGCACAGCGAGTATTCGCTGGTCGACTCGACCATTCGCATCAAGGCGATGGTCGAAGCCTGCGTGCGCGACGGTATTCCCGCGGTCGCGCTGACCGACGAGAACAACATGTTCGCGCTGGTGAAGTTCTACAAGGCGTGCAGTGCCGCTGGCATCAAGCCGATCGGCGGTTGCGACCTGTGGATCAGCGCGCTGGACGACCCACGCCCCTGGCGGCTCAGCCTGCTATGCCAGAACCGCGACGGTTATCTCAATCTCTCGCGACTGGTCTCACGCGCCTGGCGCGAAGGCCAGCACAGCGGACGGCCATTGGTCGATGCCGGCTGGCTCAGCCCCGATGCGACGGCCGGGTTGATCGCCTTGCTGGGCCGGGAAAGCGAAGTCGGCCGTATCGCCATGAACCAAGGCTTCGAAGCGGCCTTGCTCAAACTGCGCCCGCTGACCCGCTTGTTTCCGGACCGGCTGTACCTGGAGCTGACCCGTTGCGGCCGCGAAGGCGAGGAAACCTGGAACGCCGTGGCGCTGGCGCTGGCCGCCGAACTCGAGCTGCCGGTGATCGCCAGCAATGATGTGCGCTTCCTCAAGCAGGACGACTTCGAGGCACACGAAGCTCGCGTATGCATCAACCAGGGCCGCGTGCTGGCCGACCCCAAGCGGCCGCGCGATTACAGCGACCAGCAATACCTGAAATCACCCGAAGAGATGGCCGTGTTGTTCGCGGACGTCCCCGAGGCGCTGGAAAACACCATCGAGCTGGCCAAGCGCTGCAACCTCGAACTGAGCTTTGGCACTTATTACCTGCCCGACTTTCCGGTGCCACAAGGCCATGACCTGGCCAGCTATATCCGGGAAATCTCCCGCGAAGGCATGCGCGAACGGCTGGCGGCCGCCCCGCTGGCGGCCGGACGCACCCTCGCCGACTACGAAGCGCGTTTAGAGCGCGAGCTGGACGTGATCATCGAGATGGGCTTCCCCGGCTACTTTCTCATCGTGGCGGACTTCATCAACTGGGGTAAGGAAAACGGCATTCCCGTAGGCCCGGGGCGCGGTTCGGGCGCAGGCTCGCTGGTGGCCTGGGTACTGAAGATCACCGATCTGGACCCACTGCAATTTGAGCTGCTGTTCGAGCGATTCCTGAATCCCGAACGCGTGTCGATGCCCGACTTCGACATCGACTTCTGCATGGATCGCCGCGACGAGGTGATCGACTACGTCGCGCGCAAATACGGCCGTGACCACGTCAGCCAAATCATCACCTACGGCTCGATGGCGGCCAAGGCGGTACTGCGCGACTCCGGCCGCGTGCTCGGCATGGGTTACAACGCGGTCGACAAGATCGCCAAGCTGATCCCACCGCGGCCGCTGGATCTCACCTTGTCCGATGCGCTTGGCCGCTCGGAGAAATCCAAGAAAGAAACCGATCGCGTCGTCAAGGAATTCTGCGACCTGTACGAGCAGGACGAGGAAGCCAAATCGCTGGTCGACCTCGCGCTCAAACTGGAAAACCTTACCCGTAACGCCGGCAAGCATGCCGGTGGCGTGGTAATCGCGCCGACCCCACTGACCGACTTCGCCCCGCTGTACTGCGAACCCGGCGGCGGCGGCGTGGTGACGCAATACGACAAGGACGACGTCGAGGCGGTCGGCCTGGTCAAGTTCGACTTTCTCGGCTTGCGCACGCTGACCATCATCGATTGGGCAGTGAAGGCCATCAACGTGCGTCGCGAGGCTGCCGGTGAGCCGCTGCTGGATATTTCGCAGCTACCGCTCAACGACCCGGCGCCGTATGAACTGCTGAAAAAAGCGCAGACCGTCGCGGTATTCCAGCTGGAATCGTCCGGCATGCAACGCAAGCTCAAGGACGCCAAGCCCGACCGCTTCGAGGACATCATTGCGCTGGTGGCCTTGTACCGCCCCGGCCCGATGGACCTGATCCCCAGCTTCGTCGCCCGAAAGCATGGCCGCGAAGCGGTGGAATATCCCGACCCGCGCGTCGAGCCGATCCTGAAAGAGACCTACGGCATCATGGTCTACCAGGAGCAGGTGATGCAGATGGCGCAGATCGTCGGCGGTTACTCGCTCGGCGGCGCCGACTTGCTGCGCCGCGCGATGGGTAAAAAGAAACTCGAAGAAATGGCCAAGGAGCGCGCCAAGTTCCGCGAGGGCGCCGCCAAAGACGGACTGACCGGCGACAAGGCCGATTCCATCTTCGACTTGATGGAAAAATTCGCCGGTTACGGTTTCAACAAATCGCATGCCGCCGCTTATGCGCTGGTGTCCTACCAGACCGCCTGGCTGAAAGCGCACTACCCCGCCGAATTCATGGCGGCGACGATTTCGTCGGATATGGACAACACCGACAAGGCGGTGACCTTTCTCGACGAATCGCGGGCGATCAACCTCAAGGTGCTGCCGCCGGATGTGAATGCCTCGGCCTTCATGTTCGTCGCGGTCGAGCCCAAGGTGATTCGCTACGGCCTGGGCGCCATCAAAGGCGTCGGCCAAGGCGCTTGCGAGGCCATCGTCGACGAACGCATCAAGGGCGGCGACTACAAAGACCTGGCTGACTTCTGTCGCCGCGTCGATGCGGGCAAGCTCAATCGCCGGGTACTGGAAGCACTGATTCTTTCGGGCTCCCTGGATAAGCTGGCCCCGACCCGCGCCAGCCTGATGCTGCAATTGCCCAACGCCATCAAGGCGGCCGAACAGCACCTGCGCGACAAGCAGTCCGGCCAGAACGACATGTTCGGCGCCATGATGTCGGATGCGGGCAGAAGCAGCGTCGCCCCGGTGCTGCAGATCGATCTACCGACCGTGCCGGAATGGCCGCTGGAACAAAAACTGCAAGGCGAGCGCGATACGCTCGGTCACTACTTGTCCGGCCACCCCACCGACCCCTGGCGGGAAGAGCTGGCGCAGTTGTCGACTTGCCCGCTTGGCGAAATCAGCGATCGCTATCAGCCGCCGAAACCGCGCAAGAACGACGACGATAGCAACCGCTTCCGGCGTGGTCCCGATACCCCGTGGACCGTCGCCGGCATGGTCACTGGTGTGCGCAAACGTGGCGAGAGCGACGCCTTCGTTCGGCTGGAAGATGGCACCGGTATCATCGAAGTGAGTTTTTTCGGCGAGCTGTACCAGCAAATCGCCCCGCTGCTGACGCGCGACGAGATGCTGATCGTCGAAGGCGGCCTGCGCATCGACGACTTCTCCGGCGGTGGTTTTGCCCTCAGGGCCAAAACGGCCTACACCCTGGGCGATGCCTGCCGTCGTTATGCAAGGCTGCTGCAACTGAAATTGAACGGTATTGACATCGGATTTATCGAAGATCTACGCCATGCGCTAACCGGCTACCGCGGCGGCCGCGCCACCGTGCTGCTACACGGCTTTCACAACCAGAACGCCCAGGCCGATCTCGAGCTCAGTGAAGAATGGCGCGTCGATGCCATTCCGGAGCTGCTGCGCACCGTGCGCGGGATCCCTGGCGTACAGGCGGCGAAGCTGCGGATCGTCAAGCAGCAAGGGGATTGAGGGAACGGGGAACGGGGAACGGGGAACGGGGAACGGGGAACGGGGAACGGGGAACGGGGAAGAGCTTAAAGAACACAAGCGCAAGAGCAACAAGAGCAAGCACTAAGGCAACGTAAAGCCAATAAGAACGCGGCGCCACCACAGTCACTCGAATTTCACGTTCCCCGTTCCCCGTTCCCGAATCCCCGCTCCCCGCCCTCCCCCATACGCCTCCGTTCTCGCGCTCACCCGCGTGCCGCTATACTGCCCCGCTTCTGTGCCACGAATAACTGCGAATGAACCCCAACTTCCTCGATTTTGAACAACCTATTGCCGAGCTGGAAGCGAAAATCGAAGAGCTTCGTCACGCCAGCCACGGGCAGGCGTTCAATATCGACGAAGAGGTTCGCCGCCTGCGCGAAAAGCTGAAAACCAAAACTGCCGAGATCTTCCGCAATCTCAACTCTTGGCAGACCACTCAGCTTTCACGCCATCCGGCGCGGCCCTATACGCTCGATTACATCGGCGTGATCTGCGAAGAATTCCACGAGCTCGCCGGCGACCGCGCCTATGCGGACGACGGCGCCATCGTCGGTGGCCTGGGCCGGATCAACGGCCGCTCGGTGATGATCATTGGCCACCAGAAAGCACGCGATACCAAGGGCAAGCTCAAGCGCAATTTCGGTATGCCGCGCCCCGAGGGTTATCGCAAGGCGCTGCGCCTGATGAAGATGGCCGAGCGTTTCAAGCTGCCACTGTTTACCTTCATCGACACCATGGGCGCCTACCCCGGCATTGGCGCGGAAGAGCGCGGCCAGAGCGAGGCGATTGCCCGCAACCTGCTGGAAATGTCCGAGCTGAAGGTACCGATCATCTGCACCGTGATTGGCGAGGGCGGCTCCGGCGGCGCGCTGGCCATTGGCGTGGGTGACCGCACGCTGATGCTGCAGTACTCGACCTACTCGGTGATTACCCCCGAAGGCTGCGCCTCGATCCTGTGGAAAAGCGCCGATAAAACCAAGGATGCCGCCGAGGCCCTGGGCATGACCGCACCGCGGCTGCTGGAACTGGGCCTGATCGACAAAATGGTGCGCGAGCCGCTTGGTGGCGCCCATCGCAATCCGCAGTCGATGGCGATACGCCTGAAGGCCGTCTTGCTCAATCAACTCGACGAACTCGAAGCCATGCCGACGCCGGACCTGCTGGAGCAACGCTATCAGCGCCTGCGTCGCTACGGCGCCTACCAAGGGTAACCAGCACATTGACTGGCGTGCGTGGTATCGATCATCTGAACCTGCGCGCGCCGGCTGAGTTGATCGAGCGGCTGCGCTCGTTCTATATCGACTTGATCGGCTTGCGTGATGGCCCGCGCCCCACGTTCCGATCCGGCTCGCGCGGCTATTGGCTGTATGCCGGCGACAGCCCGGTCATGCATTTGACGATCAGCGATGACGGCGATGCTCAACCGCGCTCTACCGGCTGGCTGAGCCATTACGCCTTCGAATGCAGCGATCTGGCTGCAACACGCGCCCGGCTCGACGCCGCCAAGGTGCGTTATGAAACAGATGTAGTCGATGCCATCGGCCAGATACAGCTGTTTCTGCTTGACCCGGCTGGCGTCGAGGTGGAACTGAATTTCCGCTTGAGCGAATAAGGCCATTTTCTTGGCTTTAGACATGGGTCGCCCACGTCGCTCCACCCGGCCCGGTTGAAGCCACCGCCTTTACCGCGGCATGTGGCTGCGCGATCGACGTGTCGATTCCAACGATGCCCGCTCGTCGTACTCCATAGGAGCCGACACATCACAAGCCTATGGCTTCTGCCACAACCAACGGTTCAGCCATCTTTTCATGCCGTGGGTACACTCGCTCGAAAGAGCCTCGGTGTGCCTGACTATCTTCCGAGAGATTTCTTATGACGCAGACTCAAAGTACGTCTCCCATGCCGACTACATCGGCCGCTGCCACCGCACACGCTCAACACCGCTGGTTTGCGCTGATCGTGCTGTGCCTTGGCGTGTTGATGATCGTGCTCGACACCACCATCGTTAACGTCGCGCTGCCCTCGATCAAGACCGACCTGCTGTTCTCCGAAACCTCATTGGCCTGGGTGGTCAATGCCTACATGCTGACCTTTGGCGGGTTTCTATTGCTCGGCGGCCGCCTAGGCGATCTCTATGGCCATCGGCGATGGTTTTTGATCGGCATTGCATTTTTCACGCTGGCGTCCCTGGCCTGCGGCCTGGCTCAGGCGCAGGGCTTTTTGATTGCCGCACGCGCGCTCCAGGGCCTGGCCGCCGCGGTGGTCACCGCGGTCGCCTTGTCGCTGATCATGGATTTGTTTACCGAACCGGCCGATCGCGCCAAGGCCATGGGCGTCTATGGCTTTGTCTGTGCCGGCGGCGGCAGCCTTGGCGCCATGCTCGGCGGCCTGCTGACCAGCACCCTCAGCTGGCATTGGATTTTCCTGGTCAACCTGCCGATTGGCATCGCCGTGATTACGCTTTCGCTGAAACTGTTGCCCAGCACGCTTAACCAGCATGCTTCGCGGCAATTGGATGTCGCTGGCGCCATCACGGTGACCAGCTCGTTGATCCTGGCGGTGTATGCCATCGTCAACGGCAATGAAATAGGATGGACGTCTATTCGCACACTCAGTCAATTGTTCATCGCCGCGATCTTGTTGCTGGCGTTTCTTGTCATCGAGGCGCGGGTGCAGGTGCCACTGATGCCATTGCGCATGTTCCGGCTGCGCAATGTCACCGTCGCCAACATGGTCGGCGTGCTGTGGGCCGCAGCCATGTTCGCCTGGTTCTTTCTCTCCGCCCTGTACATGCAACTGGTCCTCGGCTATTCGCCATTGCAAGTCGGGCTGGCTTTCCTGCCGGCCAACCTGATCATGGCGGCCTTCTCGCTAGGCATCTCCGCCAAACTGGTGATGCGCTTCGGGATTAAAAAGCCGCTTGCCTATGGCCTGCTTCTGGCCGCCATCGGCCTGCTGCTTTTTGCACGGGCGCCAGCCGATGGACGATTCATCGTCGACATACTCCCTGGCATGCTGCTGCTCGGCCTGGGTGCCGGCATCGCATTCAACCCGGTCTTGCTCGCTGCGATGAGCGACGTGGCGCCTACTGAGTCAGGTCTGGCCTCTGGCATCGTCAATACGTCGTTCATGATGGGTGGCGCGCTGGGCCTGGCGGTGCTGGCCAGCCTGGCGGCCTCGCGCAGTGAAAGCCTGCTAGCCGCCGGGCAGCCCCAGCTTGCCGCGCTCAACAGCGGCTATCAGGCCGCGTTTCTGGTCGGCGCGGTGTTCGCTGCACTGGGCGCCGCGCTGGGCGCTTTATTGCTTCGCACAAGAGGTGCGGAAACCGCCGGTGAAACCCTATCCGCCAGCCATTAAACCATCGCCATCACCGCCGATCACATGCGCAAAACATCCGCTTTACACCGAATAAATGAAACATTGAGGATGCTGTAACGCTCGGCCACGGTGCATGCCGGAAACGCTGCAAACCCGCGTCGTCATACCAGGCTCTCTTGCGCGGGCCCGCCCGAGATATCGATGGACTGGCTTACTGACCCAACTCGTATGGAGGGGTTTCAGATGGCACATTCCGTGTTTCGAAAATCGATCTACCGATACATTGCGGCAACCCTGGTCACGACGAGTCTTGCCGCAAGTGCTCTCTACACCGTCCCGGCCAATGCGCAGGACGGTTACGGCCATATCCTTATCGCCGATCAATTCAATAACCGCGTCATCGAGGTCGATCGCTATTCGCATCGGGTGCTATGGCATTTCGGCAACGGCTCCGATCTACCCGGCCCGCACAGTGTCGTCGGTACCAACGATGCCGAACGTATCGGGCCGTTTACCCTGATCTCGGGCACTGGCACGCCGCCGGGGTTTCCGGGCTGCTCCGACACCGTCAATGGTTGCCCGGACAACCGTGTGCTTATCGTCGACCGCCACGGCGACATTCTCTGGCAGTACGGCCAGGCAGGTATCACCGGTGCCGGCCCGAACCAGCTGAATACGCCGGTGCATTCGCTGTTTCTGATCAACTTCCCGTATCACCCTGGTCCGCATGTATTGATTACCGACCAGGGCAACCAGCGCATCATCCTGGTCAATCTCAATCATCAAATCGTCTGGCAGTACGGCACCACGGGCATGATCGGCAACGGGCCAAACCAGCTGAGCAATCCCAATAGCGCCGAGGTACTGGAGAACAACCACATTCTTATCGCGGACGAAAACAATAACCGGGTCATTGAGATCAAACCCAACTCGCAGCTCGTCAAACAATTCACCGCTCTCGGCACAGTGAGCGGTGCGGCTTTTGCAAGCCGCCTGTCCAACGGCAACACGCTGATTACCGACTCGAACAATAATCGCATCGTCGAAGTCGACGGCAATGACCAGGTGGTCTGGCAGTATTTCACCAATACCGATGCCGGCAGCAACCCGGCACCGCTGCCAACGCGAGCCGTTCGATTGCGCAATGGCGATACCTTGATCAGCGACCAGTTCAACAACCGCGTCATCGAGGTCAATAAGTCCGGGCAAATCGTCTTCCAGCAAGGCGCACTCAACGCAGCAGGCAGCGGTTTCAACCAGCTCAACGGCCCTTACGATGCCAAGATCATTGGCGATTTCACCGGGCTGACACCGCCGTTCGATTTCTGACAGCACTATTTTCAACGGCAGCAGCCTCGCAACCACGCTTGCAGCGCAAAGCCCCGCGTCATCGCGAGGCTTTGCTTTGCCCCGGCGCGCAGCCGATGACAGGCGCGGTACCATCAGCGCAGCTTTCCACTGCGGACCCCACCATGGCCCACGAGCCGACCACCAAGCTTGCTGTGCTGATCGATGCCGACAACGCACAGCCGTCGATTGCCGAAGCACTTTTGGCTGAGGTCGCCAAGTACGGCACCGCCCATGTCAAACGCGCCTACGGCGATTGGACCAGCACCCACCTGAAAGGCTGGAAAGAGCAATTGCTGACCCAGTCGATCCAGCCGATTCAACAGTTCGGCTATACCAGCGGCAAGAACGCCACGGACTCAGCGATGATTATCGACGCGATGGATTTGCTCTATTCCGGCCGCTTCGATGGCTTCTGCATCGTCTCCAGCGACAGTGACTTCACTCGCCTGGCAGCACGCATTCGCGAATCGGGATTAATCGTCTACGGCTTCGGCGAACGCAAAACGCCCGACCCCTTTGTCGCCGCCTGCGACAAATTCATCTACACCGACATCCTGATCGCCAAACCTGACGAAGAACAGCCACTGAAACCGCGCAGCGCCGCGCAGCTGAAGCAAGACAGCGGCCTGGCCAACTTGCTGCGCAATGCGGTTGAGGCCGCTTCGGACGACGACGGCTGGGCCGGCCTCGGCGGCGTCGGCTCGATCATCACCAAGCAGCGGCCCAATTTCGATGCGCGCAGCTATGGCTACGGCAAGCTCAGCGAATTGATCGCGGCAACTACCTTATTTGAAATGGATCGGCGCAGCCCAGGCGATGGCCGTCCGAAAGTGATTTACGTGCGTAATAAATCGAAGAAAACCGCTACCCGTGAATAAAGCAGACGCGCTGACCGACACCTTGCAGCAAGCCCTGCTCGAGCACCCCGATGGCGCACTCTGCGTGGCCTATAGCGGCGGCCCTGATTCCACCGCCTTGCTGCACGCGTTGGCGGCATTGCCAGAGGCGGGTGCGCGTGGCTTGCGCGCGCTGCATGTCGATCACGGCCTGCATGCGGATAGCCCGCAGTGGGCCGAACATTGCCTGCGCGTGTGCCGCGAACTCGACGTCCGCTGCGAGGTATTGCGGGTTGAGGTTGAGATCGACTCTGGCCTGGGCACTGAGGGCGCGGCACGGCATGCGCGCTATACCGCACTGGCAGCGCAACTCGGCGACGGCGAACGGCTGCTGCTCGGCCATCACGCCGGCGATCAAGTCGAAACCGTCCTGCTCAAACTGTTGCGCGGCGCAGGGCCCGAAGGCCTTGGCGGCATGCGCGCGCTGCGCCCCTGTGGCCGTGGACTGCTTTGGCGCCCGTTGCTGGGTTTGTCTCGTGAGCAATTAAGCCACTACGTCGAGCGGCATAGGCTGCGCTGCATTCAAGATCCATCCAATACCGATAGCCGGCTCGCCCGCAACTACCTGCGCCATGACATCCTGCCGCGCCTTGCCCAGCACTGGCCACAGGCCGCCGTGTCGATACAGCACAGCGCGCGGCTCAGCCGCGATGCTGCCGATGCCTTGCAAGCGCAGTGGCTTACCGCGCTGGACACCTTGCGAGATCCGCTTACCGACAGCCTGGACGCCGCCGCATGGCAGGCGCTGTCGCCGGGGCTGCGTGAGCCGTTGCTGGACTACTGGCTGCATAGCCGCGGCCATCCGGCGCCTACAGCACGGCAACGGGCCCAGATCGAGCTGCAGCTGAATGCCAGCGCCGAACGCATGCCCTGCATCAGCTGGACCGGCACCGAGCTGCATATCTGGCGCGGGCGGCTGTGGGCGCACTCGCCGCTGCCAGACTTTGATCCGGGCTGGGAGTCGCCCTGGCTAGGCGCTCCCCTGCCGCTACCCGACGGCGGCCTGCTTACGCTCACTAACTCAGCCACAGCCCTGCCCCAGCCCCTTACAGTGCGCTTGCGCCAGGGCGGTGAGCGCATCAAGCCGGCCGGCGATGCACACACTCGTGGCCTGCGCGATCTGTTTCAGCTGGCGGCTATTCCGCCATGGCAACGCCCGGCCTACCCTTTGCTTTACGCCGGCAACGAGTTGATCGCGGTGGCCGATCGCTGGATCAACGAACAGGGCAAGGCCTTGTTCGAGGCCATCGGCGGCTATCCGCATTGGTCCTCGGCGCATCGCCAACTCACCCAAACCCCCGCTGGATAATCGCGATCAAGTCATCTTTGCAGCAGCTGCGGCACTCGTACGGATTGATTCCCTACGGGTGCTGCGTTAGCTTTGCGCCCCATGGCCAAGCCCGCCCCTGTTGAAACCGCTCCCGCCGCCGATTTCGAGCACTCGCTAGACGAGCTCGAACAGCTTGTAGCGCGCATGGAAGGCGGCGAGATGAGCCTGGACGATTCGCTCAGCTCGTTCGAGCGCGGCATCGGTCTCTATCGCCACTGCCAGCAGGCGCTGGAAAAAGCCGAGCTGCGCGTGCGTTTGCTGCTCGATCCCGAAGCCCCCGATACTGCCGAACCGTTTGAATCCGATCTCTGAGCTTGGCCCGGCACTGCAATCGCTAATCGTTCGCGCTGATCGAGCGCTGAGCCAGGCGTTACCTGCCGAAGACCTGCCCCCCGCCTCCCTGCATCGCGCCATGCGCTACGCCGTCCTTGGCGGCGGCAAACGGCTGCGCCCACTGCTGGTCTATGCCGCCGGGTATGCGCTGGGCGAGCAAGGGCCGCCACTGGACGCACCCGCCTGCGCGGTCGAGCTGATTCACGCCTACTCGCTGGTCCATGACGATTTGCCGGCGATGGACGACGACGCCATG
>NZ_JAPDPE010000115.1 GCF_026283955.1 Dyella silvatica
GGTGAACGGCATGCGCCTTTGCTGCCGTATGGCTATGCCGCACTCGACCGGTTGTGGGCGCATCTCTACGACGGTCAACCATGGCCGAGTGAGGTGGCGACACCGACAACCCAGCCGCGTGGTGCGGCTACGCTGGATCGCGCAACGCTCGATTTGCCCTGACGTTGAGCCTGGCTGGGCGGTTTCAAGCGAGCGGGACATCGCCCAGGCATGGATTGATGCTTGTTTCAACGCACCGCTCCGGCGTTGAACGTGGGGCCACCGTGGACACGGATAAGCCGGCCGGCGAGATGGCGATGGCGCCGCCTGCTTTGCTGTTTGTACTGGGCTTATTGCGCCGAGCTTGGTCGCCGCCCGAATTCAGCAGGCAGGGTGGGGACGGGGTCAGTGCGAGAGGGGCCGCCGCTGATGGCGGTTGCTTAGCCTTGCGATTATCGTTTCGCGATGTGGCTGATCCGTAGCGGTGGAGTATCCTTGCCGGCCTTCACATCCGTACGGTTACGGTGTGCGGTTCAGATATCTGTGGTTTAAAAAATTCAAGCTCGAAGAAATCTTAAGGACTTCCGATGACCATCAACGTTACTTTTAGCACCAACCGTGGCCCGATCCATCTGCGTCTGCACGATGACAAGACCCCGTTGACGGTGGCCAATTTCGTCAATCTGGCACGCCGCGGCTATTACGACGGTTTGTCGTTTCACCGCGTTATCGCTGACTTCATGGTCCAGGGCGGTTGCCCCGAAGGTAGCGGCCGTGGCGGCCCGGGCTATAAGTTTGAAGACGAGTTCAATGCCTCGCTGCGCCACGACAAGCCTGGCGTGCTGTCGATGGCCAATGCCGGTCCGCGCACCAATGGCAGCCAGTTCTTTATCACCCACGGTGCGACTCCGTGGCTGGACGGCAAGCACAGCGTGTTCGGTGAAGTGGTCGGTGCCGAAGACCAGGCCGTGGTGGACGCGATCGCCCAGGGCGATGTGATCGAAAAGGTCACCGTGGAAGGCGATGTGGATGCCTTGCTGGCCGCCCAGGCTGAGCGTGTAAAAGAGTGGAATACGGTGCTGGATCAGCGCGGTTAAGCCATTCTTGGCCCTGTTTGCAACAAAAAACCGCCGTCGTTCAGACGGCGGTTTTTTGTTGCCCGGCTGTCATGGCTATGTGCGTAGCGGGGGCCTAGAATCGGGAGGCTGTACAAGCCTTCCATCAATTGATTTTCAAGGAGAGTCGCAATGTCATTACTCGACAGTCTCGGCAGTCTGCTCGGTGGTACGGGTGCTCAGGAAGGGGCCGGCGGCTCGCTGATTTCGGTGGCGGGTCAGTTGATTGAGCGCGCCGGTGGCGTGCAGGGCCTGACCAATATGCTGCAGCAGCATGGCCTGGGCGATGCGGTGCAGTCCTGGGTCGGCACCGGCAGCAATCAGCCGGTATCCGGCGAGCAGCTGGGTCAGGCGCTGCAAAATGGCGGCCTGGGTTCGGTGGTGCAGGAAGCTGCCGGTAAGCTGGGCGTGGATCCGGGCCAGTTGCTGGGCCAGTTGTCACAGGTGCTGCCGCACGCGGTGGATCATTTGACCCCGGATGGCCAGGTGCCGCAGGCCCCGGCTGGCGGCGGTTTCGATGTGGGCGCGCTGGCGGGTTTGGCCGGCAAGCTGTTCGGCAACAAGGCCTGAGTCGGTCGGCTAAGGCTCGAGCCTGGCTATTGAACTAGCCATGGACATGTCGGCGGAGCGCAAGGCTCCGCCGACAGCTGGTCATTATGACGACGACGAAGAGCGCGTGGCGAAGTGATAAATCGCCAGCAAAACGGCCGCGCCGCCGATCGACCCCAGAAAATGCACAAAACCGGTCTCGCCCCACAAGTGCAGTTTTTCACCCACGAAGGTCGAGAGCAGCGATCCGGCAATACCCAGGATGGCGGTAATGATGAAGCCGCCCGGATCTTTGCCTGGCATGAACATCTTGGCGATGAGCCCGACTACCAGACCGACAATAAATACCCAGAGCCAATGCATATCCGTGTGTCCTCTACGAGAGTGAGTGAGATTCCCCTGAGCACGACATGAGCCTGGCATCCGGCCAACTCCCTGCCTTGGTGAGAGGCAGTGGGTGCATGATGCATGCGGGCTCTAAAATGCGGCGGCGCCACATGCTAAAATCCGGCGGGTTTGCTGTGCCACTCCCCACCTGAGGAAGCCATGCCCCAGCTCGCCCAGCGTATCGGCCGCGCCAAACCCAGCGCGATCATGCTCATTGCCGAAAAGGCCAAACAGCTTAAAGCTGCCGGCCGTGACATCATCAGTTTCTCTATCGGCGTACCGAATTTCCTGCCCGGTGAACATGTTTATGCGGCGGCGCGCGAAGCGCTTTCGCATGACTCCGGGCAGTACGGCAGCAACCGCGGTGCGGAGCCGCTGCTCGATGCGTTTCTCAAGCATATCGAGGCGCTTGGCTTCAGCGGTTATGGCCGTCTGAATCTGTCGATCGGCATTGGCGCGAAGCAGGTGTTGTACAACCTCGCCGAAGCCCTGCTGGACGAGGGTGACGAGATTTGTTTCCCGGCGCCGTATTGGACGACGTATCGCGACATCGCCGATATCGTCGGTGCCAAGATCAACGTGCTGCCATGCGGTGCCGAGCAGAACTACAAGCTCACCCCCGCGCAGTTGGACGCCGCCCTGGCGCGCAAGCCGAAGATGTTCTTGTTCAACAACCCGAACAACCCGACCGGCATGGCTTATACGCGCGAAGAAATCGCCGCGCTGGCCGAGGTATTGGTGAAGTATCCCGAGACCTGGATCGTTACCGACGACATCTATAACTCGATGGTCTTCGACGGCATCGGCTACCACAATTTTGTGCATGCCCGGCCCGAGCTGCGCGAGCGGCTGATCTTTGTCGACTCGGTTTCCAAGACGTACGGCATGCCGGGCTGGCGCGTCGGCATGATTGCCGGTCCGGAATCGGTGGCCAAGGCGGTTACCACGCTGAACTCCAACCACATCACCAGCGTGCCGGAAGTGATTACCGCAGCGGCGGTTGCCGCCTTTGCCGGTCCGCAAGACGTGCCGCAGGCCAAGTGCCTGGAATTTGCCGGCAAGCGCGATACGGTGGTGGCCGCTTTGCGGGCGATCCCCGGTGTGATCTGTCCGCGGCCGCAGGGTGCGTTCTACGCGTTCCCGGATATCTCGGTGGCGTTCGGTAAAAGCCATAACGGTCAGAAGATCGAAAACGATGTGCAGTTCTGCGCCGCCTTGCTTGAAGCCAAGGGCGTGGCCTGCGTGCCGGGTTCGGCCTTCGGCGAGCCGCGCGCCCTGCGTATTTCCTATACCTGCCCAACGGCGCAATTGGCGCCCGGACTCGCTCGCATGGCTGAATTCTTTGCCGAGTTGAGTTGATCGACGCTAGGGCCTGTGTCGCAAGATGCAGGCCTTGTTTTATGTACCCCCAAGTTATGCACCCTAAGGAGTTGCCACGATGAAAGCCCCCGTTCGAGTTGCTGTCACCGGCGCCGCCGGCCAGATCGGCTATGCCCTGTTGTTTCGCATTGCCGCTGGCGACATGCTTGGTAAAGATCAGCCGGTGATTCTGCACCTGCTGGAAATCACCCCGGCGCTGCCTGCTTTGCAGGGTGTGGTGATGGAGCTCAACGATTGTGCGTTCCCGACGCTGGCTGGCGTGGTTGCCACCGACGACGTCAACGTGGCCTTCAAGGATGTCGATTACGCCTTGCTGGTCGGCGCCCGTCCGCGCGGCCCGGGCATGGAGCGTAAAGATCTGCTCGAAGCCAATGGCGCGATCTTCGCCCCGCAGGGCAAGGCCTTGAACGACCACGCCAAGCGTGACGTGAAAGTGCTGGTGGTCGGCAATCCGGCTAACACCAATGCGCTGATTGCGCAGCAGAGCGCCCCGGACCTGGATCCGAATTGCTTCACCGCGATGGTTCGCCTCGATCACAACCGCGCACTGTCGCAGCTGGCCGAGAAGACCGGTTCGCACACCACCGATATCAAGAAGGTCACCATCTGGGGCAATCACAGCTCGACCCAGTACCCGGATCTGCACCAGGCCACCGTGAAGGGCCAGGCTGCGCTCGAACTGGTCGAACAGAGCTGGTACGCGAATGATTTCATCCCGACCGTGCAACAGCGCGGCGCGGCCATCATCAAGGCGCGCGGTGCTTCTTCCGCCGCGTCGGCGGCGTCGGCGGCTATCGACCATATGCGCACCTGGGCACTGGGCACCGCGGAGGGTGATTGGGCGTCGATGGGCATTCCGTCCGATGGTTCGTACGGCATCGCCCCGGGCGTGATCTACGGCTACCCGGTCACCGTGAAAAACGGCAAGTACGAGATCGTGCAGGGCCTGGCGATCAACGATTTCTCGCGTGCCCGCATGGATGCCACCGACAAGGAGCTGCGTGAAGAGCGCGCCGGCGTCGAGCATTTGTTCGCCAAGAAGTAATCACCGCTTTTCCTGCGTTGCTGTCGCCACTATGTGTGGCGATGAGTTGACGCTTGGCAAGAGATGGGTGTGAAACCGTGGCCCCGGAACCCTGGTTCCGGGGCCACGTGTTTTCATCACTCCAGCTGATACGAGAAACTGAGGTTGTAGCGCGGATGCCGACCGTCATGGTTCGGTGGCAGAGTGCCAATGGGCTGCGCCGCGGAAAAGTCGATGGTGTAGTGCTTGCCGTCGCTAAGGCGCATGCCTAGCGCCATGGTTCTTAGCTCGTTGAATGATTGTGATGGGCTATTGAGATAGGTCCGTGCAAATTGCGCAACGGTGTAGGGAGTCAGTGTTTTCAGCCAGGTGGACGGATAGGTAAAGGGGCGGTTGACCTCGAACGCCGCGCCCCAGCCACTGTCGCCGGATATCTCGCCCGGATCGTAAGCCAGGCCAAAGCGTGGGCCGCCGAAGCTGATTTGCTCGCTCGATGGCAGGCGATTGTTGCTGTACTGGCCAATCAGGCTGGCTACGGTGCCGATATGCGCACCCCAGGTATTGCCTTGCAGCGCGCTGAAGTTATAACGCGTGAAACGCGTATCGGTAGCTGCGCTCAAGTCGGTGCCGGGAATGTTGCTATGCGTGTTGGCGCCGGCCCCCCACAGATCGAAACCATGGCTGATGCTGAAGCTGAATTTGCGCACTTGCTTGGTGCCTGCCTGGGTGTAATCCAGCCCTGCTTGAAGCACTCGTACATTGGTTTTGAATTGCAGCGAAGCACCGTTAAGCGTATTGAGGTAGCTATCGTTTTGATTCGAACCATAGATGCTGGCAGTGGCCAGCAAACTTTGGCTCGGGCTGAGCAGCAAGGGATAGCTGAAACTAAAACCAAGCCGATCCTGGCTAAGGCGATGGCGCAGGTAGGAGGGCAGTTGGGTGTTGATGTCGGGGTTGCCGTAGAAGTGCGAGCCATCGAGCTTGCCGATCAAGCCGGTGGATCCGAGCATCTGCGAATAACCTGCCGCATAGAACTCTTGCGAGACCCGGCCTTGCGGATAAATCACCGAGGCGGTGATTTGCTCGCCTAGCGGCGTAAGCCCATTCAGCATGCCGTTGAGCAGGCCTTGAATGCCGGGGTGGTTGAAGTCGATGCCCGCGCTGCTGTTGAAGCGCCGGCGGGTAACGCTGAGCTCTAGTCGGGTGGCGCCATCGGTGGTGGTGGGGGCAGGGACGTTGGCGGCAATCTTGGCGCCAGGCAGCATGCCAAGCACCTGGAGGTAGCGATCGAAAGTAGCTTTGCGCAGCGGCCGGTCTGCGGTGATATGGCGGGCGATCGCCTGGATCTTCTTGGTCAGTGTGCCGGCGTCGCCGCTGATTACCACTTCAGCGACATAGCCTTCGACGACGGTGACATTGACGATGCCGTTCTCGAACGATTGCGCCGGCACATAGCAGAAAGACAAGGCATAGCCATGCGCTTGATAGTGCTTGCTGCAAGCGTCCGCGGCGGCCACCAGGTCGGCGATGCGCACCGATTTTCCAGTCAACGGTTTGAACAGTGCGGAGATCTCATCGAAGGGGATCGAGTGCACGCCGACGATGTTGATGTGAGTGGGCGTGAGTGTGCTGGCAAGCAGGGCGGCGAGCTGGGTGTTCTGCTGTTGCTGCTGCACATTGAAGGTGATGTTCGGGGTTGCCTTGGGTGTTTCCACGCGAGGCAGGTTTTGTACCGGATTGGCGACTTGCGGTCGCGCCTGACCCCAGGCGCTGGTGGCTGTCGTCGCAGCCAAAATGAAACTCAGCCATGTCCTCATGTTTGTTTAGCTCCCGTGCGTTCATCAGTGCAGGTGCTTTGGATCTGCTGCGCGGCTGTTGCCGCCGGCCGTTGCGAGGTTGATCGAACTTGCTCCTCGGCGTCCTTCTCCTCGACATAAAAAGAGGCGGCCGTTATGGCCGCCTCTTGAGTGCTGCTTACTTCTTGTGTCCAGGTAAGAGGCCGCCAAGCAGGCCACCGTTATCGCCTGTGCCGCCGCTAGCGCCTGCCGTTCCGGTGAGGCCGCCGGTGAGACCGCCGACTACGCCGCCTAACAGCCCGCCAGAGCCCGTCGTTGTGGTCGACCCCGATGCCGCGCCGGAAAGGCTTCCGGTCAGGCTGTTGACCACGCCGCCGACGGTTTGCACGATGTTTTTCAGCGGATCGTTGGCGCCCAGCCCTGGGCCGCCGCCACCGCCGGAAAGCGCACCGGTGAGTCCGCCGGTCAGTCCACCCAGGCCACCGCCACTCAGGCCGCCGCTGAGACCGGCTGGCCCCGAAGTAGCCGTCGCGACGTTGTTGACCACGTTGTTGAGTACCTGCGTCACTGGCTTCAAGGCGCCGCCGTTGACCGCATCGTTTACGTTGCTCACCAAGCCAGTAACGCTGCCGGTGGTCGTACTGACTACCGAGGTGAGTGTGCTGGTTAGCGGGTTAAGTGGTGCCAAGGGGCCACTGCCGAGACTGCCGATGACGGTGTTGGCGGTGGTTGCCGTCTGATTGACCAGACCATTTGTACCGAGGCTGACGTCAGCCACCGTGACGCCGACCGGGTTAGGGCTGCCGCCCGCACGTCCCAGGCCCGTGGTAAGCCCGGTGCCGATGGTGCCTACCGCGCCGCCGACACCTTCCAGGGTGCTACCCAACAGTTGCCCGGTCGGTCCGCCGCCACCGGGCAGCGAGGTGCTGGACAGTTGCATACCAAGGCCGCTGACCAGGCCACCGGCACCGGTGACTGCCGCACCCGCCACCTGTGACGTGGCCGCCACCAGGTTGGACGATGCGCCGGTACCCGATACGCCGTTTTGACCTAGCGTGGCGACTGGCGTCAATACATTACTCAAGAGCTGGGTCACTGATTGGACCGGGGCCGTATTGATCACATGGCCCAGGCCGACACTGCCTGTACTCACGTCACCGCCCACGGTGGAGACGATATTGCCCAGCGCAGAAGTGATCGGCTGAATCGGCGAGCCCTGGAAGGCGCCCAGGCCATCGACGGTCTTGCCGACATCAGTGACGGCAACCCCCAAATCGTTGGTCGCCGGAACCAGGCCATTGGCTGTAACGCCGACCGGGTTGGAGATATTGCCGATCTGTCCCAGGCCGTTCGTCGTGCCGTTGCCAACGGCGCTGACAGCATCGCCGACTTCTTGGATCACCCCGCCCAGGCCTTGAGTGACGGCATTGTTGCCGCCGAGCAGGGCTTGTCCGGGGATCTGCGCGCCAATACCGGTGACGGTGCCGCCGACGCCGGAGACGAGATTGCCGGCGCCTGTTGCGATGGCACCGACGACTCCGCTTGGTGCGGGGGTACCGCCTGTGCCACCTCCCGTACCACCACCTCCCGTACCACCACCTCCCGTACCACCGCCACCGGTGCCACCGCCGGTTCCACCGCCCGTGCCGCCACCGGAACCACCGCCGCTCCCTCCACCCGTTCCGCCGCCGGTGCCACCACTGCCAGAGCCTGAGCCACTGCCTGAGCCACCTGAGCCTGAGCCACTGCCAGAGCCACTACCTGATCCTGTTCCACTGCCTGTGCCGCTACCGCCACTACCCGTGCCCGAGCTGCCACCGGAGCCAGAGCCTGAGCCACTGCCAGAGCCGGCGCCATTGGGGCTAACCGTACTGCCGGCCTTGATGGGGGATTTGAATGAGCTGGACCCGGAACATGCCGCGATAGATGCTGCGGCAGCCACGATACAAGTTGCGAGCAATGTCCTTTTGAGAACTTCACCTAAACGATGGTCGTTCATGACTGCCCCTCCACGATCGCATTGAGTACTCAACTGCGTGGCCCAGCGAGCGTCCCCGGAATCTAAGCTGGCCGCCTGATGAAAACGGACGCTGAGGAATTGGCTTGCTTTTCAGCATTGCCATTGTGTGACGTATTTGGCTAATCAGCACTAATGGCTCATGCACCATCTACGGTCGAAATGAGTATCTGCCTGCGTGAAAAATTTATCCACGTATAAATTTATCTCGCGCGATGGTTTCAATGGATACCTTGGTTTATGTGGTTTCTTTTGATACCAAGTCGATAAGTTGTTGGTATTTACGATGGCATAAACAAAATAAGTGCCTTCGATAATTAACTATCGGTTTTTACGGCGCGCCGCCATTTTGATCGATCTATATGCGATGCGTGAAGTGCTCCGCTCGCCGGTCATGGCCAAACGATGATGACGTTAAACGCCTATTCCACATGAACCTGCGATCTGGCTGCAAAGGCGCTACTCCATCCTAACGATGAAGTAGTCGCGTCGTTTACTCTGCATGGGAGATTTTTCTATAAATTTCCGGGGTCGAAAGATCGGCGCTGAAAATTTGTCGATGAAGATGCGCCAGGTAGTTCCGTCAAGCCATCTTCTATGCCTGCTGGATAGCCGATGGAGGCGGTGCGCACGGCTGAATCATTTTGGCCGTAGCCATGGCCAGGCTTTGGTTGATATTTAATGCGCCAGCCAAAACGCAAGGCGGCATGATCGAGATGCCTGGGATAGACATTCGAAGAACTGCGCCTGTGTCGCTCGGGTAGATCCATTAAATCGAATGGTCAGTGAGGGGGCTTGCCGGATGCGCGTTTGCTGCTGATGAATAGGCGTTCCCATCGCGATGGTGTTGCGGGCTACGCGAATAGCGCGAACAGGCCCTAGTGCATTCTTGATCTGATGCAGGTTCAATCTGGAACTCATCACGATCACAAGGTGTGCGCATGGAGTACGAGGATTTCTACCGCCGTTCCATCGATGAGCCCGAGTTGTTCTGGCTCGAACAGGCACAGCGAATTCATTGGAAAACTCCTCCGCGAGTCATTCTCGATCAGTCGACGCCACCGTTTCGCCGTTGGTTTGTCGGCGGCACCACCAATCTTTGTTACAACGCGGTGGATCGCCATCTCGCCGAACGTGCAGAGCAATTGGCCTTGGTGGCCTTTTCCACGGAAACTGGCGTCACTCGCGAGGTCAGCTATCGAGAGCTGTATGGTGAAGTGAATACCTTTGCGGCCGTGCTGGTTTCATTGGGGGTAGGCAAAGGCGATCGCGTGGTGATCTATTTGCCCAATATCGCCGAGGCGGTGTTCGCGATGCTGGCATGTGCGCGCATCGGCGCGATTCATTCCGTGGTCTTTGGCGGTTTTGCCGCGCACAACCTAGCCTTGCGCATCGATGATGCCAAGCCAGTGTTGTTGATTGCTACCGATGCGGGGATGCGTGGCGGCAAGGTGCTTCCTTATAAGCCGTTGGTCGATGCTGCGCTTAGCGAGTCGAGCTATCCGCCCAGGCATGTGCTGATGGTCGATCGCGGACTCGATGCGTCGATGGCACGCAGCGAAGGGCGCGATCTGGACTATGCCGAGTTGCGTGCACGGCATGCGGGTATCGAGGTGCCGGTGACATGGCTGGAGTCAAATGAGCCCAGCTATCTGCTGTATACCTCGGGCACCACCGGCAAGCCCAAAGGCATTCAGCGCGATGTCGGTGGATATGCGGTGGCGATGGCGATGTCGACCCGCATGATCTTTGATATTGCCCCGGGCCAGGTGATGTTTTCGACCTCGGATGTGGGCTGGGCGGTAGGGCACTCCTATAACGTTTACGGCCCGCTGATCGGTGGCGCAACGTCATTGCTTTATGAGGGGCTGCCGACGCGTCCTGATCCGGGTATCTGGTGGCAGCTTTGCCAGCGCTATGGCGTGCACACCATGTTCTCGTCGCCTACGGCTATGCGGGTGTTGAAGAAGCAGGACACGAGTTGGTTGAGCGCCTCCGACTTGTCCAGTCTGAAGTGGTTGTTTCTTGCCGGCGAGCCGCTGGACGAGCCGACCGCGCATTGGCTTACCGATGGACTCGGCGTACCGGTGATCGATAACTATTGGCAAACCGAAACCGGTTGGCCAGCGATCACCCTGATGCCGGGGCTGGATCTGAAACCTTTGAAATTCGGTTCGCCCGGCCTGCCCAGCCCCGGCTATCGCATGAAGATCATCGACGAGCACAGCGGCATCGAGCAGCCGTCACATCAAAAGGGTGTACTGGTGTTTGAGCCACCGTTGCCGCCGGGTTGCCTGACCACGGTCTGGCGCGATGACGCACGTTATGTCAGCAGCTATTTCAGCCATTTCAACGAGCTGTTGTATAGCTCGCTGGATTGGGCCATTCGCGACGATGACGGCTATATCACCATTCTTGGCCGCACCGACGATGTCATCAACGTGGCCGGCCATCGGCTGGGTACGCGTGAGATCGAGGAGTCGATCGCCACGCATAACGCAGTGGCCGAAGCCGCGGTGGTGGGTGTCTACGATGCGCTGAAGGGGCAGGTTCCTGTGGTGTTCGCCACGCTTAAGCAAGATGCCGCGGAGGATCATCGCGTGGTGGCGCAAGCGATGCAGCAGTGCGTGATCGATCGGCTCGGCGCCATCGCCAAACCGGCCCAGGTGTATATCGTCAATGCCTTGCCGAAAACCCGTTCCGGCAAACTGTTGCGCCGTTCGTTGCAGGCGTTGATCCAGCAGGCCGACCCCGGTGATTTATCGACGCTGGATGACCCTGGCGCACTCGATGAGGTGCGCCGTGCGCTTGAGCGTGGCCCCGATCAATAAGCCGGACCAAGTAAGCCAGATCAATCGGTTTGAACGCAGGCGGCTGCGCGCGTCAGCCTGCCGATGTTTTGTCATGCATCGCTGGAGCCTGCGGTCTGCGCATCGACCACGGTGGCGGTGACGATGTCGCTGCCCACATTCACCGTGGTGCGCAGCATGTCCAGAATGCGGTCCACACCCAGCACCAGGCCAATACCTTCGGGCGGTACGCCGAAGGTCGCCAGTAGTCCGGCGATCAGCGGCAACGAACCTCCCGGGATGCCGGCCACCGCAACCGCGCTCAATACGGACAGCAGCATCAGCACACATTGCTGACCCAGCGACAACTCGACGTTGAAGGCCTGGGCGACAAACAAGACGACGCAACCTTCGAACAAGGCGGTGCCGCTCATGTTCATGGTGGCGCCCAGGGGAAGCACAAAGCCGGAGGTGCTCGGTGCCAGTTTCAGTTCGTCACGGGCAATCGCCAGGGAGGCGGGCAGCGAGGCGCTGCTCGAACTGGTCGAAAATGCGGTTATCAATAGCGGCCGGATCTGCCGGAAATAAGCTAGCGGTTGGCGTTTCGTAAACAGCATCAGCCATAGCGACATGGTGCCGAACAGATGTACGGCGAGTGCGACGGTGCAGCCAGCGACAAAGACTGAGAGGGTGAACAAGATGCCGGTGCCTACTTTTACGATCACGCTGTAAATCATCGCCGGCACGGCGTAAGGCGCCAGCTTGAGCGCGAAGCCGACGATACCGGTCATCACCTCGCTAATCACGTCGAGGCCGGCCTGAAATTTCAGCCGTTTGTCTTCGCTCAATCGCGTGGCGGCGGCGCCGACCAGGATGGCGAACAGGATCAGCGGCAGCACATCGCCAAGTTTGTCGGTGCTTTGCCCGACGAACGCCGCGAACAGATTGCGTGGCATGAACATCTCCACCAGCGTGGATAAGTTCATCGAGGGCTGCAGGTGTTGTTTCGCGACGGCAAGGTTGGCATCGACACCGTACTGCTGCAGCAGTTGGCTTTTGTCATCGACAGACAAGTGATGGCCCGGTTGCAGCAGATTCATCATGACCAGGCCGATGCCGACGGCAATGCCCATATTGGCGACGAACAGCGCGAAGGTGCGCCCGGCCAGGGGACCGAGCCTGTCGAGTTGGCCCAGCTGGGTAATGCCCGAGGCCAGTGAAGCGAACACCAGCGGAATCACCACGAAGAACAGCATGCGCAGAAAAACCTGCCCAAACGGATCCAGGACGGCGCTTGAAAACGCCTGCATCGCTTGCAAGGTGGCGGGGTGCCATTGACCGATACCCAGCGTAATGACCGCGGCGATCACGCCAACGGCTAGCCCCCAGAGGATGCGTGTGGCGAGTGGTTTGGATGCGCTCATGGCTTGAATGTACGTGGAGCGAATCAGCGCGTCACGCATGTTTTTGCGATTGCTGCTTTGCAGCACAAGCGTAAGTCATCGGGTGCGTTAAAATGCGCCCTTTTTTACGGAGGCGATATGTCACAGCAAGCATCCCCCGGCGCGCGTTTTCGCGCTGCCGTTGCTGAAGAGCAACCGCTGCAAGTCGTCGGTGCCATCACCGCTTACGCGGCGCGGATGGCGCAACGTAGTGGTTTTCGCGCGATCTATCTGTCCGGTGGCGGCGTCGCGGCGAATTCGCTGGGTATGCCTGATCTGGGTATCAGCACCATGGAAGACGTGCTTACCGACATCCGTCGTATTACCGATGTCTGCGACCTGCCATTGCTGGTGGATGTCGACACCGGCTGGGGTGGCGCGTTCAACATCGCGCGCACGGTGCGCTCGTTGATCAAGGCCGGCGCCGGCGCGCTGCATATCGAGGACCAGGTTGCGGCCAAGCGCTGTGGCCATCGGCCGGGCAAGGCGATCGTGCCGAAAGACGAGATGGTCGATCGCATCAAGGCAGCGGTCGATGCGCGACATGATCCTGGTTTCGTCATCATGGCCCGTACTGACTCGATGGCGGTAGAGGGCATCGACGCGGCGATCGATCGCGCGCTGGCTTGCGTTGAAGCCGGTGCGGACATGATCTTCCCCGAGGCGATCAATACGCTGGAGCAGTACCGCCAGTTCAAGGCGGCGGTGAAGGTGCCGATTCTTGCCAACATCACCGAATTCGGCCAGACCCCGCTGTTTACCCGCGAGGAACTCGCCAGCGCGGATGTCGACATTATTTTGTATTGCTGCGGAGCCTATCGTGCGATGAACAAGGCTGCGTTGAATTTCTACGAGACTGTACGCCGCGATGGTACGCAGAAGGCCGCCGTGCCCACCATGCAAACCCGCGAAGAGCTTTACGACTACCTTGGCTATCACAGTTATGAGCGGAAGCTCGACGAGCTTTTTGCGGGCGGCAAAGAAGGTTGATCACAGGCAAGGGCCGCCGGGTGGCAACGGCGGCGGTACTTTTTTGACTGGCGGCGCGCGCTGATACGCGTGGGCTGTTTTGCGGGTTAGACGGAGAAATCGCATGACTGAACAAGCTCTTCCCAAGGCCAAGAAATCGGTCGCCCTGTCGGGTGTGGCCGCGGGCAATACGGCCCTGTGCACGGTGGGCCGTAGCGGCAACGATTTGCACTATCGCGGTTATGACATTCACGACCTGGCTGCGAAGGGTTGCTTCGAGGAGGTGGCCTATTTGCTGGTGCATGGCGCCTTGCCGAACTGGGCCGAGTTGAATGCCTACCGCGCCAAGCTGAAGCGCTTGCGCGGCCTGCCGGCGCCGGTAAAGAGCGCGCTGGAACTCTTGCCGGCCGCGACGCACCCGATGGACGTGATGCGCACTGGTTGCTCGGTATTGGGCACCGTGTTGCCGGAGAAAGACGATCACAATGCCACTGGCGCGCGCGATATCGCCGATCGCCTGATGGCCTGCTTCGGTTCGATTTTGTTGTACTGGTATCACTTCAGCCACAACGGCAAGCGCATCGAGACCGAGACCGAGGATGACTCCATCGCCGGGCACTTCCTGCATCTGCTGCACGGCAAAAAGCCCAGCGAATTGCACGCACATGCGCTGGACAAATCGCTGGTGCTGTACGCCGAGCATGAGTTCAATGCCTCCACCTTCACGGCACGCGTGATTGCCGGTACCGGTTCGGATATGTATTCGGCCATCACCGGTGCCATCGGTGCGCTGCGCGGTCCGAAACACGGCGGTGCCAACGAAGTGGCGATGGAGATCATCGCGCGTTACCGCAGCGCCAGCGATGCCGAAGCGGATATTCGCGCTCGCGTCGAACGCAAGGAAATCATCATCGGTTTCGGCCATCCGGTGTACACGGTGTCCGATCCGCGCAACGAGATCATCAAAGAGGTCTCGCGCAAATTGTGCATCGATGGCGGTAACCCGAACCTGTTCGATGTGTCCGAGCGCATCGAGAAGTTGATGTGGGACTTGAAGAAAATGTTTCCCAACCTCGACTGGTTCTCGGCCAGCGCGTATCACATGATGGGGGTGCCGACGGCGATGTTTACGCCCTTGTTCGTGATCGCCCGCACCTCCGGCTGGAGCGCGCATGTGATCGAGCAGCGCGAGGACGGCAAAATCATTCGCCCCAGTGCGAACTACATCGGGCCGGAAGATCTGAACTACGTGCCGATCGAAAAGCGCTAAGACCAGGCGTCATCGAATGACGGAGTCCTTGCCAGGCCTTGGCTCCGTATCGAATGTTTTGCCTAGATGCTTGTTTTCGACTGGCCGATGGTGAAACGCCAACGGCTTGCATGCTTTGTTCGTGGTGCTGCATGAGATCGCGTCCGTCATGACCGATGATGGACGCGATCTACCTCACAGGCCTTCGGCCTTCATGGCTGCCTTGACCCCCGCATCCTCAAGCATTCGCTGATGGAAGCGCGCCAGCTGCTCGAAGCCGCTGAGGTCGACGTTTTTGCCCTTGGCCCAATTCAGGACCACGAACAGGTAAGGGTCGGCAATCGAGCGGGTGCCGGTAAGCCAGTCGCGGCCCACCAGTTGCTTGTCCAGTTGTTCGAAGTGATTGCGCAGCCTGCTGCGTGCATGCGTTTGTAATTCATCGTGCTGGGCGGCATCGTTGATAAAGCGGGCAGGCGCGAATACGGGTTTGAAACACTGATGCACATCGGAGTTGATGAAGGCGAGCCAGCGTTGGACTTCGGCGCGACCGCGCGGGCCTTCGCCGCCAAGCCGTGCCTCCGGGAAGGAGTCGGCGAGATAACCCAATATGGCGACATTCTCAGTCAGTACCCAGCCGTTATCTTCAAGCGCAGGCACGACACCGTTGGGGTGAATCTTTAGATATTCAGGTGAGCGCAATGCCTCACGGGCGACTTGCTGGGTTTCGTAGGGCTTGCCGGTCCATTCCAGCACGATGTGATCGGCAAGTGAGCAAGCGCCGGGCAGGTAGTAGAGCTTCATCCGAATTTCGCAGTGATGATGGGGGCGGCAGTGTCGCGTGTAGCGATGCCTGGCTCAAGGTGCGAGGGCGCTTAGCTGTTTGCGTCGACGCTGCATCAGCCAGCCGCCGCCACAGATGATCAGCACGAAGACAGCGTCCATGACATAGCTGGCCCAGCCATGAGCGTCGAACCATGCGGCGACCAGGTGGTCGTGCGCAATCCTGCGTGCCGCGGTCCAGGCAATGGCGCCGGCGCCGACATAGACGATGGCGGGAAAGCGCTCGATCAATTTGAGAATCAGCGTCGAGCCCCAGACCACCAGCGGCACACTGATCGCCAGGCCGATGATGACCAAACCCATATGCCCGCCCGAGGCGCCGGCAATGGCCAGTACGTTGTCCATGCCCATGAGTGCATCGGCGACGATGATCGTGCGCAAGGCGGCCCAGAAACTACCCGCTGCGCTGATGCTGTGATCTTCGCCATCGGATTTGAGCAGCTTCCAGGCAATCGGCAGCAGCGCCAACCCGCCGACCAGCATCAGGCCCGGGAGTTGCAGCAGGTACACCACCACACCGGTCAGCGCGACACGCACGGCGACCGCGCCAAACGTGCCCCAGAACACGGCTTTCTTTTGTACGGATTTGGGCAGGTTGCGAGCGGCCAACGCGATGACGATGGCGTTATCGCCAGCCAGTACGAGATCGAGCAGGACAATGGCCAACAGGCCGGAGAGAACCTCACCACTTAAAACGCTGCTAAGGGCGTCGAGGCTGAAAACAGAGCTGCCAGTCAGTTCCATGCGGATTCCTAGTGCGCGCTGGACTCATGCAGAAACGGCGGACGCGCGCGGCCCGTCGTTTCCACAAAAGTCTTGTTCGCAGCGCGCTGCCGCCGCGATGACCGGAGCGATGCTTCGCTCGTGATGACGATCACCGCACGGATATGCAGGGCATATCCAGAACTACTCCCCTTTGGGATGCCGGTGATTGTGGGTGCCGCAGTGATCAGCGTCAAGCAAGCCAGGGATGCTGAAAGACATCAACGCCGGTTAGAATGGCGGTTTTTCCTGCCTCGAGACTTTCTTCATGAGTGCGCACGACATCCGTTCCGCCAAACGCCCCGATCCCGACCAGCCAATGGTCGATATCGCCAATTACGTCGCCGACTACAAGATCGATTCGACCGAGGCCTACGACACGGCGCGCTACATGCTGCTCGACTCGCTCGGCACCTCGATGTTGGCAATGAAGTTTCCTGAGTGCGTCAAGCACCTTGGCCCAGTTGTGCCGGGCGCCAATTTGCCGGGCGGTGCGCGCGTACCGGGTACCAGCCATGAGCTGGATCCGGTGCAGGCTGCGTTTGCGATCGGTACCCAGATTCGCTGGCTCGACTTCAATGACACCTGGCTGGCTGCCGAGTGGGGTCACCCGTCCGACAACCTGGGCAGCATTCTCGCGGTAGCCGATTACCTCAGCCGCAAGGCCGAGCGTGAGGGCGGCAAGGCGCTGACCGTGCGCGATGTGCTGACTTATGCCATCAAGGCCCACGAGATTCAGGGCTGCTATGCCTTGTTGAACAGCTACAACCGTGTCGGTCAGGATCACGTGATTCTGGTGCGACTGGCATCGACCGCCGTTGCCACCGCCATGCTGGGCGGCGATAAAGAGCAGATCACCACCGCTGTCTCGCATAGCTGGATCGACAACGGCGCGCTGCGTACCTACCGCCATG
>NZ_JAPDPE010000116.1 GCF_026283955.1 Dyella silvatica
CCGCGTTCCATGCGGGCCTGTCGCCGGGCATGAAACTGATCGCGGTCAACGGCAAGGAGTACTCCGGCGAGGCGCTGAAAGCGGCGATTGTCGCCGCGGCCAAAGATCCACAGGCATCCATCGAGTTGCTGGTAAAGAATTTCGATGAGTACCAGACCTTGCATATCGACTATCACGACGGCTTGAAGTATCCGCATCTGCTGCGCACTAGCGGCAAGGACACACTCAGCGACATCCTCACCGCGCGCTGATCGGCATCGACCGGCGCCGTCGACAGCGACCGTGAGAGAGCAACTGGGCCAGATCATCCGAGCTTAGAAAAAGCGTTGGATGGCGCGTGCTCACAGGCTTTGAATCAAGGTGCCTGCAGCTCCAGCGTGTTGCGGAAGAAGGCCAGTGCGTCAGCCTGAATTTCTGCATGTACCTTGACTCGATCGACGCCGGCCGGGTCGCTGCACATGGTCGGCAGCCGCCTGCTCATCGCGGGTGAGCATGGGCTGAGAAACACCCAGTGATCGGCCTGCGCGATCTGTTTCACGCTGGCCAGGTTCTTGATCAGCGGGCGAATGTGCTCGGCATTTTCGGCGGGCCGTGCCAGCTGATCGTTCTGTCCGTAGTAAAGGAAAACCGGACGGTCAATCGATGCCATGCCGGCGGCATCGAAAATCAGGCTGAGCGGTGCCATCACAAAGGCCGACTTGACGCGCGGGTCAGCCGCCTTACCCCAGCGCGTGAAATCGTTTTGCACGGCATCCATGGTTTGCTCGACGCTTTGGCCACGGCTGGCCGCTTCGGCCTTCATCCGCTCGGCGCCTGCGCAAAGCGCATCGCCAGGATATTTATGGCAGTAGTCGATAAAACGTCGGAAGCGAGGCACCGCTCCGACCATCAGCAAGCTGGTATAGCCGCCAGCGGAAAAGCCGGCTACGCCGATGCGCTTCGCATCGATCAGCTTTTTCCACTGGGCATCAGCCAGAAGAAAGTCGATCGTGGCCCGCAGCTGGATTGGCCGTCCATCGAGAACCGGTGCCTGGCCGACACCGCTTTGATCGTGAAAGTTGTCCTTGGGGTGCTCAATCGTCGCGACGATAAAGCCATGGCCGGCCAGATAGGTGGCCAAGTCATGCAGATCGAGATTGGAGCCGCCGTTGCCGTGTGAAATGACGACCAGGGGTTTTGCGCCCGGGATAACGGCGGCATCGGCGCTGGCCGCGACATCATACGGGGCGATCCATGTGCTGCCTTTGGCCTGGGCCGAGGGATAGAAAACGTAGCCAGGCATCGTGCCGCCGTTCACCGGGTCATGCACCTGGACCGCCCGCAAGCCGACCCCGGTGGCGCTTTCGGCACACAACACGGAGGGCAGCAGAGTCAGTGCGAAAGCAAACGACAGCCATACAAGGGCAGCGCGGATAGGAGCGGGCAATGACATGGCATTTCTCGATGACGGCGGTGACGTACGGCGCATGGTGCGTGCTCAGGCGTGTGGGGTTCAACTCCCGCTAAATCACCGCCATGCATCCGCCTGAGGCCACTGCCGTTGCCTGCGAAGCACGCTCTTGCCAGGCATGTTGCGTTGCAGCTTGCGGCACTTTGGTTCGATGATAATTTTATTAAAATACGACAATTAGTATGCCGCGGCCAAGAGGCTGTACGGTTAAATTGAGACGGGCGCTGGCGAGGTTCTGGACCTCACGGTATACCGGGCATGAGAGGTCGCAGATAGATGCACTCGTTAGGCTTGAGCAACGCACGACTCAGTGTGCAAATCCTGCCCCAGGCAGGCGCGGGCATCGCCCGCTTTGATTGGCTTGGGCGGGGTGAGCCGATTCCCTTGATGCGACCGTACCGCCAGCCGCTCGCGGCATCGGATACGCCACTGGATTCGAATCAGCTCGCTTGTTATCCGCTGGTGCCGTGGAGCAATCGCATCGCCGAGGGTGGCTTTACCATGGCGGGCCGGCGTATTTCGTTGTCGCCCAATCGCGACGACGAGGCTTTTCCCATTCACGGCAGCGGTTGGCAGCGCATCTGGCAGCTACTGCGGCACAGCGAAGATGAAATGCTGCTGGCGTTGAACGAAGCCACGGCGGACGCCTATGCCTATCGAGCGACTCTGCGATATGTGCTGCGCGATGATGCCCTGCATGTCGAGCTGCAAGTCACCAATACGGCATCCACGGTGATGCCCTTTGGCCTTGGCATGCATCCCTTTTTTCCGCGCCATGGCGAGGTTCGCCTGCGTGCGCCGGCGCCCAAGGTGTGGCTCAACAATGGGCAGACGCCGTTGCCGATTGCCCTCGCCGAGGTGCCGCCGGCATGGGATTTTCATCATGGCAAAGGGTTGCCGGATGAAGAGATCGACCATTGCTTCCGGCCATGGACGGGGGACGCGCTCATCTCATGGCCGCGCGAAAGGCTGCATCTTCAGGTCGAGGCCGATGTCGACGTCTTCGTGCTTTACACGCCGCTCGATCAGGATTTCTTCTGCTTCGAACCGGTGGACCACGCGATCAATGCCGTGCACCTGCCAGGGGGCGCGGTCGGCAACGGTATGACCTTGTTGGAGCCCGAAGCCAGCCTCACGCGTCGCTTCGTTTTTCGGCCGATTGACGATGATCAGGCCTGAGCGATGGGCTTTGTGTGGTCCACCACGGTGGCCGTAGCGGTTGCCACTCAACATGCCAGGCGGCGGTAACGCCTGCTAAAGGATAGATACGTGAGTCGAGCAACGAGTTACCTGGCCGCTGTCGTTCTTGGCCTGAGCACGCTGTCATCGGCGGCCGCTGCCAACCCGCAGGAGGCGCCGGGCAGTGCCATTCATTTCGATGCGGCGCAGCGGGTCTTTCGCATCGATGCCGGCAAGATCACCTATGCCTTTGGTGTGAACGGTGATGGCGCCTTGCAGACGCTTTACTGGGGCTCGCGACTGGCCGCGGATGATTTGCTCGGCCCGGCCAGTGTGCCGAAGGAGCGCTCGTCGTTCGACCCGGTCGGCAGCAATACACCGCAGGAATACGCCGGCTGGGGTGGCGCGATCACCGTCATGCCGGATCTGAAACTGCATTTTGCCGATGGCAATCGCGACCTGGTCTTGCGCTATGACAGCTACCGGATCGAGAACGGCAGTCTGCACATCACCTTGCAAGATCGCGCGGCGAAAGTCACGGTGGGCCTGCGCTACGTTGTCGATGCCGCCACCGGTATCTTGGGTCGCTCCGCGCGCATCGAGAATCATGCAAGCCAGGCCTTGACCATTGACCGCGCCGCGGCGGCAAGTTGGAACCTGCCGTCGGCCACTGACTATTCACTGCGTTATCTCACCGGTACCTGGGCCAGTGAATGGCATTTGCGCACGCGGCCGCTGACACCGGGTGCCACCGAGCTGGAAAGCCGCCGTGGCTCTACCGGTGACGAGAACAATTCATGGTTTGCGATTGAACGCGGCGGCGAGTGGAATGAATCGCGGGGGCGGGTGTGGTTTGGCGCGCTGGCGTGGAGTGGCTCCTGGAGCATCCATATCGATCAGGATGTGCTCAATCAAGTGCGCGTCACCGGTGGCTTTAATCCCTTCGATTTTTCCTACCCGCTGGAACCAGGGCAGAGTCTGCAAACGCCGGTGTTCTACGCCGGGTATACCGACGAAGGCATAGGTGAAGCCTCGCGCCTGCTGCATCAGTTCGAACGCAGCAGCATCTTGCCTGCTCGGCCACAGCTGAAGTTGCGGCCGGTGCTTTACAACTCGTGGGAGGCCACTGAGTTCAAGGTCAACGAGGCCGGCCAGCAGCGTCTGGCGGAAAAGGCCGCCGCCTTGGGGGTGGAGCGTTTTGTCGTCGATGACGGATGGTTTGGCGCTCGCAACAGCGATCACGCCGGGCTGGGCGATTGGGTGGTCAACCGCGAAAAATTTCCGAACGGGCTGAAGCCGCTGATCGACAAAGTACACGGACTAGGCATGAGCTTCGGCCTATGGGTCGAGCCGGAGATGGTCAATCCCGATAGCGACCTGTATCGCCAGCATCCGGATTGGGTGCTGCATTTCGAGGGACGGCAGCGCAGCCCGGCGCGCCATCAATTGGTCTTGAATCTGGCGCGAGAGGATGTCAGCGCGCATGTGTTCGAGGTGCTGGATCAATTGCTCAGCCAGAACGACATTCAGTTCTTGAAGTGGGATTACAACCGCAATTGGTCCGAACCGGGCTGGCCACAGCTGGCGCCGGAGCAACAGCAAAAGGTCTATGTCGCCTACGTGCACCATCTTTACGACATCTTGCGCAGGTTGCGCGAGCGTCATCCTGGGGTCGAGATCGAATCGTGCTCTGGCGGCGGTGCGCGTGTCGACCTGGGCATCATGGGTTTGACCGACGAGGTGTGGCCTTCGGATAACACCGATCCCTCGGACCGTTTGTCGATCCAGGATGGTTTCTCGTATGCCTATGCGCCCGCCGTGATGATGTCGTGGGTCACCGGTTCGCCGAACTGGGTCAATCGGCGAAGCAGTTCGCTGGATTTCCGTTTTCTGTCGTCGATGCAGGGCGGTCTGGGTATCGGCGCCAACATCCTCGAATGGACACCGGCCGAAGACGCGAGCGCGCGCGCCTACATCGCGGCCTACAAAGGCATACGCGCGACGGTGCAATCGGGACGGCTATACCGTTTATTGTCGCCGCAGGAGCGGGCGCCGCAATCGGCAACCGAGTCGGTGCAGGCCGATGGCAGCCAGGCGGTGCTGTTCGCTTTTCTTCGCCAGGGCCAGGAGGCGCAGGCTTATCCCACGCTTTATTTGCAGGGCCTGGATAGCGCGGCGCGTTACCGTCAGCGGTTAATCCACGGTAAGGCCGCGGTGGGTACGCCGGAGATGGCCAGCGGTGCGTACTGGATGCATCACGGTATCGATCTCAGCTTGCAGGGCGATCTGGACGCGGCGGCGGTGGTATTCGATCGGGTCGGTTCATCGACAAGCACTTCGACAACAAGCACCTCAACAAGCAGGGATCGTTGAACGGCTGCCTGCGCATCAAGGCCGGCATTGCTAGCAAGGGCATGTTATCGATGACCCATCCAGTACCTGCCGACACCGATAAGGCAAATCCCCTTGATCTATCGCCGTGTCTCGGCGCTAGATCAAGCAGGCCTGGGCAGACATGCCTCGGGTGAACCGGCAAAACGCGGCTCAGGCAAGCCGGCGAACGGCACCGCGAGCTGGAACAACGCACCGGCCAGTGCATCGTTGGCCAAGGCTTGTTCATCCAGGCCGGCACGCGCGCTGGTGATGTAAAGCTGATCGAGTTTGGCGCCGCCGAAGGCTGGCCGGGTAGGCTGGTGCGCGGCAAGCTCCACGATGGTGTCGGTGCTGCCGTCGGGCCGATAACGCACCACTCGGCCCATGCCCCATTGCGCAGTCCACAAGCCGCCGAGTGCATCGATGGTCGAGCCATCCGGTTCACCGGCGATGTCTTGCAGGTCGACAAAGGTGCGTAGCTGCGAGGGCACGTCGCCGTAGTCGCAGCAGAGGATGCGCCGGGTCGGTGAATCGCAGTAGTACATGGTGTCGCCACCCGGGCTGAAGGCGATGCTGTTGCTGATCGCTACATCGCCCAGCGGCAGTCGCTGCAACTTGAGGTCGGCATGCAGCCGATAAAAGCCGCCCAGCGGTCGTTGACTGTCGCCGGCGACGGGCTCGTGCAGTGTGCCAAAGACGAAGCGACCGTGGCGGTCGCAGGCGCCATCGTTCAAGCGCGTCGGCAGTTCAGCCTCTACCTCGATGATGGGGCGAAGCTCATGGCTATCCAGATGGAAGAACGCTAAGCGCGAGGCCAGCCCCAATAGCAGCCAGCCGTCTGCCTCGCACAGTGCGAAGGACGCAAGCCGCTCCGGCATCGGCCATTGGCGCGTGCTGCCATCGGTAGGGCGGTAGCTCCACAGCGTCGCGGCGTGGATGTCGGTCCAGAACAAGGTCTGCGTGCGGTCACACCAGACGATGCCTTCGCCCAGTGTGTTGTTGGCTGCGAGCAACGCCTCGGCACGCAGGCTCATACCCAGCCACCGTCAACGATAAAGCTTTGCCCGGTGCACATGCGGCTGTCGTCCGCGGCGAGAAACAGCGCCGCGCGGGCTAGATCTTCGGCCAGCAGATAACCGGGCAGGCATTGCACGCGTGCGATTTCCGCCTCGCCCTCGGCGTCCAGCCATAGCGTGCGCTGTTTCTCGGTGATCACCCAGCCAGGCACGAGTGCGTTGATGCGAATGCCGGCATGCCCCAGCTCGCGCGCCAGGCCGTTGACCAAGCCATGCACGGCGGCCTTGGCCATGGCATACATCGGATAACCGGCGTTTTTCTTCATCCAGCCGGTGGAGCCCAGGCAAATGACTGAACCGCCACCGGCCGCCCGCATGTCGGCGAGCACCGCCTGGGTGGCGAAATATTGATGACGCAGATTGACCGCGATGTTGCGATCGAAGGCCTCTGGCGTGGTGTCGCCGAAGCCATGACGCACGTCGTTGGCGGCGTTGTTGATCAGTACCTGGATCGGCCCGAGTTGCGTGCGTGCCTGGGCGATGGCCTGATCGAGCGCGGCGATATCGCTGACGTCGCAACGTTGAAACAACGGCGGGTGCACGACGTCGGTCAAACTGTCGAGCAAGGCCTGGGCACCGGCTTCGTCGATATCGAGCAGGGCGACTCGCGCGCCTTGCCGCGCGAAGTGCGCGACAAAGGCCGCGCCGATGCCGGTGGCGCCGCCGCTGATCAGTACGCTGCGGTCATGCAGGCTGGGATAGCTGGCGTAGTTGTCTTGGGTGGCGTGTCCTTGAGCAGCCGTCATGGTTACCACTCGGCCACGCTGCCATCGCGGTGACGCCAGACCGGATTGCGCCAGCGATGACCGGTGGCGGCACGCTCGGCGACATAGTCTTGGTTGACCGTAATGCCCAGGCCAGGCCCCTGTGGAATGCTGACGAAGCCGTCCTCGTAGTTGAATACGCTGCGGTCGGTGACATAGTCGAGCAAGTCATTGGCCGCGTTGTAGTGAATACCCAGGCTTTGCTCCTGGATAAAGGCGTTGTGGCAGACCGCATCCAGCTGCAGGTTGGCGGCCAGGGCGATCGGCCCGAGCGGGCAGTGCAGTGCAATGGCGACGTCATAGGCCTCGGCCATCGCGGCGATCTTGCGCGTTTCGGTGATGCCGCCGGCATGGGAAGGATCGGGCTGCAGGATGTCCACGCCGCCGGTTTGCAACACACGCTTGAAGTCGTAGCGCGAATAAAGCCGCTCGCCCAGGGCGATCGGCGCGGGTGAAATCGCCGCTAGTTCGGGAATGGCTTCCAGATGTTCGGACAGCACCGGTTCTTCGATGAACATCAATTTGAATGGAGTCAGTTCGCGCATCAACACCTTGGCCATCGGCTTATGCACGCGACCGTGGAAATCCAGGCCAATGCCGATATGCGGACCGACGGCGTCGCGAATCGCCTGCACGTTTTCCAGCACCCGCTCGACCTTGTCGTAGCTATCGACGTACTGCAGCTCTTCGGTGGCATTCATCTTTACCGCGGTGAAGCCGCGGGCCACGGCGTCCTTGGCGGCGCGGGCGGTGTCGCCCGGACGGTCGCCGCCAATCCACGAGTACACGCGGATGCGCTCACGCACCGGCCCACCGAGCAAGGCATGCACCGGCTGGTTCAGGTCTTTGCCCTTGATATCCCACAGCGCCTGGTCGATGCCGGCGATGGCGCTCATCAAGATCGGGCCGCCGCGGTAAAAGCCGCTGCGATACATCACGCTCCACAGATCCTCGATGTGGCGGGGATCTTTGCCGATCAGATAATCGGCCAACTCATCGACCGCTGCGGCCACCGTGTGCGCGCGGCCTTCAACGACAGGTTCACCCCAGCCGCACAGGCCAGCGTCGGTGTCGATACGCAGGAACAACCAGCGCGGCGGTACCAGGAAGGTGGTCAGGCGGGTGATCTTCATGCACGGGTTTCCTGGGAGCGGGGCGACACGGCGGACCATGCCTGTGCGAACTGCTGCGCGCGGCGGCTGACTTCGGCGGCGCCGATGCCGGGTGCGTACAACGCCGAGCCGATGCCGAACCCCTGGGCACCGGCGGCGATCCACGGCGCCATGGTGTCGGGGGTAATGCCGCCGACCGGCAGCACCGGTATCCGGCTTGGCAGCACCGCGCGCCAGGCCTTTAATGCTGCCGGGCCGAGTTGTTCGGCCGGAAACAGCTTTAGCGCATCGGCGCCGGCGGCCAATGCGGCAAAGGCCTCGGTCGGCGTGGCGACACCGGGTACGCAATAAAGCCCAGCGGCTTTGGCCGCGCGAATCACCGAGGTGTCGGCGTGCGGCATCACGATCAGCCGTCCACCGGCCAGGGCGATGTCATCGACTTGCTTCGATGTCATCACCGTTCCGGCGCCGATCAAATAGTGTTCGCCTAACGCGATGGAGAGACGGTGAATGCTTTCCAGCGGCTGCGGCGAGTTGAGCGGTACTTCCAGCACGCGAAAGCCGGCGTCGCCGATGGCCTTGCCGATCGTCTCCGATTCGTTAGGCTGGATGCCGCGGAGAATCGCCACCAGGGGCAGGGCGTCGAGCCAATAGGTCAGCATGGTGCGGTTGCCTCAACGTTGCGCGATGCCGTGCGGGATGGCAGCCAGGTTCGGGAAGTAAGCAGGAGTGTCGGCACAGTGGCGGCTGTATAGAGTGTGGTTAGGTGGTGAGGTCGTGGGTGTGTGCGTTGTGCCAGGCGGCGCCGCGCATGGCGGCATGCGCCCGCGGCTCCAGCGCGCTGCCTTGGGCGCGCAGCCCATAGGCGTGCAGGCTGGACATACCTGCATGGCCAAGCTTCGGAGCGGTCATGAGGCTTGGTCTTTTCCGGCTTGCTGGCGGCGGATATTGCTGCGTGAATCGCCGACCATTTTCAGCATGGCCTGGCGTGCCACTTCCGGCTGGCGTCGGCGGATCGCCTCATACACTTTGAAATGTTGCGGCAGGGAAATATTGAAGTTGCTCGCCTTGCGTGCCGACAGCACGAAGTAAGTGCCCAGTGCGGTCTCGATCACCGAGAACAGCGAGGTCATCAACTCGTTGTTAGTGGCTTGCAACAGGCTTTCATGAAAGGCCAGGTCGGCAATGGCCCAGGCATCGAGATTTTCGGCCGCGGCCATGGCTTCGTAGGCGGTCTTGATGGTTTCGAGTTGCTCTGGCGTGCGCCGCCGCGCCGCCGATGCCGCCGCCGCGGGTTCGATGATTTCGCGCATTTCCGCCAGCTTTTCGACAAAGCTGTCAGTGGGCATCGAGGCGCAGCGCCACGCCAGCACATCGGCGTCGAGCTGGTTCCAGTGAATGGCTTCGCGTACGCGGCTGCCGGTTTTCTGGCGCGACTCGATCAAGCCTTTGGCGGAGAGCACCTTCATGGCTTCACGCAGGGCGGTGCGGCTTACGTTCATGCGTTCGGCAAGCAGCTCCTCGCGCGGCAGGCCCTTGCCCGCCTCGAGTTCACCGCTGACGATCAGTTGCCCCAATTCCTGGATGACCTGGTTATGCAGGCTGCGTGCGGCTCTGGGTTTCACCATTCGCTGTGCTCCTTGAGGGTGAATGCCCCACGGCGTGAGTGGCCGTGAGGCAATTGCCGTTGCCGTCGAGTTCTGGGGAAGCCCTGAAATCTGTCGATAGCCTTATTTATACTACAAATTATTTATAGCAGATTGAATTCGGCACGTCATCCGTTCCCTTGGTGGTGCCTAGCGCTATGGCAACACAGCCGTGGGCGGCCTCACGAAACCTTCATGATCTGCCGAGGGCAGAGCAAGGGCGGCGACGGATAGGGTACGCCTAGGCGGCGCTGGCGTGTCCGCCGCCGGCCAGGTATCGCGTAAAGCGGGATGCCGCCGAGTAGTGAACATGGCCGCATGGCCAGCCGCTAGCTTGCCGCTCAGACTCGAGTTAAGGCTATCGAGAGCCTGGGGTAATCGTCACGGATTCGCCGGCGCGCAATGAAATCGCTTGGACGTGCGTGCCGCATTTCAGCGTGGTGGCGGTTCCACCGACACTGCGCACCGTGGCCTGGGTCACTTCGCCATGCCGCCAGCTCATATCCACTACGAAGCCGTCACGGGCGCCCACGCCGGTGATGTTGCCGCTGCCAGCCCAGGCCGCGGGCAGCGCCGGCAGCAGTTCGATCAAACCGGGGCGGGAGTACAGCAACATTTCCAGCATCGCTGTCGGCGTGCCGAAGTTGGCGTCGATCTGGAACGCGATGGAACCCGGCCCGAGCTGGTAAATGTCAAACAGATTCACCGCGCTGCCGTTGCCGTGGATGGGCCAGGGTGCCAGGTTGGTCAGCACCAGTTGATAGGCCTTGTCGGCGTTTTTCAGGCGTGCCCAGCACATCGCGCGCCAGGCGCAAGCCCAGCCAAAGCTGGTCATGCCGCGGGCGTCGAGCAAAGCGGTGACGCCGCTGATCAGGGGTGCCGGGCTGCGGTCGGCGCTGATCCGGTCGCCGGGGAAAAGCCCGATCAGCGGCGATAGATGACGGTGTGCGGGGTCGCCCAGATTTTCCGGGGTCATCCATTCTTCAAGCCAGCCGGTCTTGCTGCTGACCTGGGGCAGATACAAGCGCGCTTGCAGTGCGCCGATCACGGCGCGATAAGACCCATCCAGATCAAGCCGGGCTGCTGCCTGCCGATAGTTTTCGAACAGATCCCAGACCAGCTCCTGGGCATAGGTAATGCCCTTGGCGTTGGTCGGGCCTTGCTCGGGCGACCAGTCGCTGTCGTCAATCAACACGTCATGGCTTTGCCCGTTGGCGGGGTCGATCACCTGCGTGCTGAGCAGGCGCGCCTCCCAGAACTGGCACGCCCCTTTAAGCAGTGGATAGATGCGCGCGAGGTAAGCCTGATCCAGCGTGTACTGGTAGTGCTGCCAAAGGCTGTTGCAGAGCCAGGCACTGCCGCCCGGATGCCACCACCAGCCGTTGCCGCCGAAGATGTTGGTGGAGATCGCCACGGTCCAACCGGCGATCTTGCCGGAGTGATTGCGAAAACCATTGCGAGGATCGTTGAAGTATTGCTGGGTAATCGATGTCCAGGATGCCAGCTGGGCCAGGCAGTAATTGGCCAGCGCGTCGAAACACGAGGGCAGCCCGGCGCGATCCGGCAGCCAGTAATTCATCTGCAGATTGATGTCGTTGTGATAGTCGCCCATCCACGGCGGTGCGCTGTCGCTTAGCCATAGCCCTTGCAGGCCGGTCGGCAATCTGTCGCGTGATCCGGCGATGGTCAGGTAGCGGCCGAACTGCAGATAAGCCGCCTCCAGCTCGGGGTCGGCAGCGGCGCCGGCTTGTGCGCGGGCCCGCAAGCGTGTCCAGGTATCCGCGGCAAGCTGCTGGTCGCTGGAGCTGCCGAGATTGACCTGCATGGTGTCGTACAGCGCGCCATAGTCAGCGACATGGCGGTGCAGCAGGGCAACCTCGCCATGCGAGATCGCCGCATCGCGTTTTTGTCTTGCCAAGATCAGCGGATCGAGCGACGTGTCGATATAAGCCTTGGCCAGGTTCGCGGTGTAATTGGTGCCGCCGCAGAACACGATTGTCAGCGCCTCGCAATGGGCGAAGCGCAAGCAGCCGTTGTCGACGAAGACGGTGCCAGATGGGCTGGCGGCTATGACGCTGGCCGCATATTGCAAGCCATTATCCAGCGTGCCGTTGAAGTAACTGCCCGGCGCCTGCGCTTCGAATCGGGTGACCTCGTTGCGGGTCCCTTGCAGCTCGATGGCGCCGCTGTAGCGGCCGCCGCCGCTTTGCGAGAGCTGTATCACGATGACATCGTCCGGGTGGCTGGCAAATATCTCGCGCGCGTAATGCACATCGTTCTTGCGGTAGGACACCCGCATATAACCGTTGCTGAGATCCAGCTCGCGTCGATAGTCGGCAAGGCCGGCGAATTCGTGACCGTCGATGCTGAGATAGAGTTTGGCCAGCATGACCAGGCTGCCAAAATCGGTCGTCTCATAAGCAAACTGACCATCGCTGCCGAGCGACTTGTTTTGCCCGCCAAGCCACATGGAGCCATCGCTAAGGTAGAGAAAATCCCTGGCGGGATCGCCACCGACCAGCGCACCGATACGGCCGTTGCCGATCGGCATGGCTTCGAGAATGACCTGCGATTCACTGGCTGGCGTGGGATACCACAGCTTGACGCCGTGCATCCGCGGTGGCCGTTCTGGCCGTGCCGTCGAGGTGGCCGCATCGGCGGTGAATGTCGGCAGGCTCAGCCAAGGCAGCAGTGTTGCCATGGTGCCGGTCAGCTTCAGAAAACGGCGGCGCGCGGCTTGCTGCGGATCGTGCTCGCCGGTCGGCGCCCGCGGATCATCGGAGGTTTTCACGGGCTAGCCTTGCTGTTGTCGATGCATCGAGTCGTCCAGTCTTTGCCGATACGCTTGCATGGCCGCCGTTGCCGCAGCACTACTTTTTCAGCAGTTGCAGGTCGATAGCGTTGGCCATGGCCTGCATGCCTGCCGCGTTCGGATGAAGGTGGTCACTCGAGTCGTAGCTGGCGCGTAATGCGGCCGGGTCAGCCGGGTCTTGCACGGCCTGGTCGAAATCGACAACGCCGTCGAAGGCAGCACTGCTGCGAATCCATTGATTGCAGCTTTGCCGGATGGCTTCATGAGCCTCGCTGTAATAGCCCGAGCCTTTGTCCGGCAGCATGGTTGCGCCGATGATCCGGACCCCGGCGTGGTGCGCTTGCTTGATGATATGACGATAGCCGTCGATCAGCGCTTGCGCGGTAAGCGGTGCGCCATTCAGCCCGGCATCGTTGCCGATGTCGTTAATCCCCTCCATCAGGATCACGCTGTGCACCCCGGGAGGGTGCAGCGCGTCATGGGCAAAGCGTTTGATCGCGCTGATTCCTTGCGCTTTATTCGGCGAGTCGCTCAGCACGCGGTTGCCACCGATGCCGGCATCGACAACCCCCAGCGGATAATGATCATCGGCCAGGCGCCGGGCCAGGTAATCAGGCCAACGCTGGTAAGTACTCGTGGGGGTGCTGGTGCCGTCGGTGATCGAGTCGCCGAAAGCCACGACGGTACCCCGCACCTTGGAAAGGACGTCTAAACCTGCCAGGTAATACCACGACGTGGAGGTCTCGACGTAGCTGCTCCCATCCAGCTCCATCACCTGATTGCCCGAGCCGGAAGCGGATGCATACGTCGTCTCGAAGGCATCGGAGTGCCAGGTGGCAGGGCTTGTGCCCTGCGGCAGATAAAGGCTGACGAGTACGTTCTGGCCTGCGTTTATCGACATCGGGATGGGGTCGCTAAACACTTCCTGCCCGGCCGGTATGCTGAAGCTGGTGGCCTGCGACACGGTGACGTTGCGCAATGAGTGGGCGACGGCACCGGCACCATGGCTTTGTGCGGCGATGCTTACCCCGCCAACCCGCAACGGGCGATCGCCACGCAGATTGGATAGCTGGATACGCAGTGCTGATCCGCCAGTACTGGCATGCACGACCATGCGAAGAGTTTGCTCGTGGAAGCGGGGGCCGCCCACCGACATGCTCGGTGCCCAGACGGTGACTCGGTTTTCGTGCGA
The DNA here is from genome assembly GCF_026283955.1 of Dyella silvatica. Lineage (GTDB taxonomy): Bacteria > Pseudomonadota > Gammaproteobacteria > Xanthomonadales > Rhodanobacteraceae > Dyella_C > Dyella_C silvatica. The sequence goes on from NZ_JAPDPE010000116.1 coordinate 13,605, forward strand.
AGACTGCGCGGCGGCAGGCATGACGCCGATGCCGCATCCAGCGATCAACGCGATAAAAGCGCATAGCCATCGCTGCTTCATCATTGCCGGCTTCCTTTTGTGGCCAGAGTTATTGCGAGTCCGGTGAAATGGGGCGATACGCGGCGTGTTCTTGTCTTGCCCTGCGTCACGCGTTATGGCCGATGGATTCGGACGACGCATGGCGCTTGAAAGTGCCTCAATCGTGATAAACCTGCGAGCGGCCGCCGTCGATCAGGATGTCGGTGGCGTTGATAAAGCGGGCTTCATCGCTGGCCAGGAACAACGCCGTATAGGCGACTTCCTCCGGCTCGCCGATGCGCTTGGTCGGAAGTATCTCGGTTTGACGATGGCGTTCGGCGACAGGATCGGCGGCGGCAGCGAAACCTGCTTCGGCGATCGGGGTAAGAATCAGCCCCGGCGAAATCGAGTTGACCCGGATGCCTTGCGCCGCGTACTGAATGCCTAGCGCGCGAGTGAGCCCGATCAAGCCGTGTTTGGCGACGGGGTAGGGGAAGCAGCCGGGAATGATTTTGTGGCCGTGCACCGAGGCAATATTGACGATGCTGCCAGCGCCTTGCTGCAGCATGATCGGCAACACGGCGCGGCTGCAATTCCAGGCACCTTTCAGGTCGACCTCGAAGCAGCGCGTCCATTCGTCGTCGCTGAGCTTTAGTGGGTCGTTGAACACATTGATGCCGGCATTGTTGACCAGGATGTCCAGTTTGCCGAAACGCGCCACGGCGATATCGAGCATCCGTTGCACCGCCGCGACATCGGTGACGTCGGCCTGATAAAGCAGGGCATCTTCCTCGCCGATGGCGGCGAGGGTGCGCTGCGCCAGCGTATTGTCCTCCAGCACATTCAGTACGATTTTCGCGCCGTGTTGCGCGAATAACCGCGCGGTTGCCGCGCCGATACCCTGGGCCGCGCCGGTGATCAAGGCCACCTTGCCGGCCAGACGCGGCAGCGGCGTGGTGCGTGGATCAGGGCGGGTGCTGGTAGGAAGATTCATGCGGTAGTGTTCCGGCAGCCGGCGAGCGTGCGGGTGTTTATCGCGATTGCCGCCGGTTCTTCAGTTGATCGATCAATACGGCGATCAGCAGAATCGTGCCGCTGACCAGATAACGGTAAAACGCATCGATGTTGAGCAGGCTCATCGCGTTTTGCACCGTGCCCATAATCAAGACGCCGACAATCACCCCACTGATGCTGGCGCGACCGCCGGCCAGCGAGACACCGCCAAGCACGCAGGCGGAAATCACATCCAGCTCAAAGCCGAGCCCGGCATTGGGCTGGCCACTGGTTACCCGCGAGGCAAGAATCACCCCGGCCAGCGCGGCGACCGCGCCCTGCACCAGGAAGATCAAAATGCGGGTGCGGTCCACCGCCACGCCGGCCAGCCGTGCGGCGTCGGGATTGCCGCCGATCGCCAGGGTATTGCGACCGTAAACGCTTTTATTGAGCAAGACGCCGAAGATGGCGAAGCTCAGCAAGGTGATCAAGACCGGGCTGGGCAGCCCGAGCACAAAGGCCGTGCCAAGGCCGAAAAAGCTTTCGTTGGAGACGCCAACGGATTGTCCGCTGGAGGTGATAAAGGCCAGCCCGCGCACGATTTGCATCGTCGCCAGCGTAGTGATCAAGGCGTTGATCTTCAGCTTGGCAATCACCGCGCCATTGATGAAGCCGATGGCCGCACCGGCCAACAGACTGGCGCCGATGCCCAAGGCGATGCTGCCGCTGGCATTGATGACGATGGCGCACAATACGCCGGCGAAGGCGACGGTGGAGCCGACCGAAAGATCGAAGTCGCGCGAGGCCAGGCAAAACATCATGGTGCAGGCGACCATGCCGATCTGCGAGACCGACAAGGCCAGGCCGACGATGTTCTGCCACGAGAAAAAGTACTGCACCGAAAAACTCAGCGCGGCGAACAGCACCACGAAGATCAGGATCAGGCTGTAATCGTCGAGGAAATGCCACAGGGCCGCGTGGCGCGTCGTATTGCCGGCGATGGGGAGATCGGTCTTGCTTGCTGCATTCATCAGAACACGTTCCTCAAGCTGAAATCGCCGCGGCGCGGGTGGCGCCCTCGGGCAGAGCGCGTGCCAGCACGCGTTGTTCATCGGCTTCGCCACGGGCGAATTCGCCGGTGATGCGGCCGCCGCACATCACCAGCACACGGTCGGCCACACCCAGTACTTCGGGCAGCTCGCTCGACACCAGCACAATCGCCGCACCGCGTTCCGCCAGTTCGTAAAGCACTTGGTAGATTTCATTCTTGGCGCCGACATCGATGCCGCGGGTCGGTTCGTCGACGATTAACACGCGCAGGTTTTCTTCGGCCAGCCAGCGCGAGAGGATGGCCTTTTGCTGGTTGCCGCCCGATAGCAGGCGAATTTCGCGATGCCGGTCCGGGGTCTTGATGCGCAGGCGTTCGATAAAGCTGTCGGCGACCTTGGCTTCCTGGCGGTCGTCGACGAACAAGCCGGCGTGCAGGTGATGGCGGCGGCAGCTGATGTTGATGTTTTCGGCTACCGAGCGACAGCCGATGATGCCGTCTTCCTTGCGGTCTTCCGGACAGAACATCAGGCCTGCGCGGATCGACGCGCGAATGTCATCGCCACGCAGCGGTGCACCGTCGAGGTGGATCTCGCCGCCATGCCGGCGGTCGGCACCGTAGATCAAGCGCATGCTCTCGCTACGCTTGGCGCCGACCAGGCCGAAGAAGCCGACAATTTCACCGGCGCGAACATGAAAGCTAAGCGGCTCGGGTACCTGGGTGCCGCGCAGCTCGCGTACCTCCAGCCGCGGTTCGCCGAGCGGGCGAGGGCGGTAGCCGAAGATATCGCTGATCTCACGGCCGACCATGCGGCCGACCAGGTCGTCGCGGCTGACGCCTTGCAGGCTGGGGTAGTCGGCTACCTTGCGGCCATCGCGGAAAATCGTCGCGGCATCGCATAGCTCGAAGATTTCATCCAGCCGATGCGAGATATAGATCAGCGCCTTGCCCTGTGTGCGTAGATCGCGCACCAGCCGAAACAGGGTTTCGGTTTCGCGGTGCGACAGCGAACTGGTCGGTTCATCCAGCGCCAGCACGCGAACATCGCGCAGCACCGCTTTGCAGATTTCCACCATCTGCCGCTGGCCGATCGACAGCTGGCGCAACTTGGCCTGCGGATCGAGATCGACACCTAGCGCCTGCAAGCGCTCGCGCGTCCACGCCAGAGCGCGGCGCCGGTCGACCAGGCCGAAGCGGGTGGGCAGGCGACCCAGCAGCAAATTCTCCATCACGCTCAGCTCGGGAACGTACTGCAGCTCTTGATGGATCACCGCAATGCCGGCGTCGATGGCATCGCGGCTGCTGCGAAACTGGCGGGGCTGACCATCCAGGCGCAGGCCGCCCTCGTCGGGTTGATACTCGCCGCCGAGGATTTTCATCATCGTCGACTTGCCTGCGCCGTTCTCGCCGAGCAGGCCGTGCACGCTACCGGCGGCCACACCGAAGCTGACATCGGTAAGCGCGCGAACGCCGGGGAAGACTTTGCCGATGCCGTCGAATTGCAGATAGGGCGTGCTCATG
>NZ_JAPDPE010000117.1 GCF_026283955.1 Dyella silvatica
GCATGGATTGGATGCCAGCCCCGTCATGCCCATGTCATTGGCCTCTTGGAGAGGCTGAGCTCAGGGGACGTTGCAGCAAAGGGAGGGCTCATGCCGGACTGTTTAAAACGCTGTCATTTCTCTTCGCTGCGAGTGGAAGGTCGTGTGAATCCATCCAGGCAAGGGGGTTGATCGCAGCATGAGGCTTGCATATCCATCTCACTCATCATCGCGGGGATTTATGCGCAAAATAATCGCATCACTCATCCTGATGGCGGTGATCGGCTTCAGCATGCCGATCTATGCCGGTAGTTTCACCACCTCGGTCAAATACATTCCCAGCTGGGATGGCGCGCAGATCAGCGCCGTCGTCATGGTGCCCAAAGATCAGGGTATCGGCCCGTTTCCACTGGTCGTCATACCGTCCAGCTGGGCCGCGCCGGATCTACAGAATGTCGGTAGTGGCGCGGTGCTGGCGAGCCAGGGTTACATCGTGGTGGGTTACACCTCGCGAGGCTTTTATGACTCGCAGGGCTTGATCGATATCGCCGGTCCGGCCACGGTCAAAGATGTCAGCGCGATGATCGACTGGGCGCTGATCAATACCCCATCGGACCCTAACGCGATCGGTGCCGTAGGCACCTCTTATGGTGCCGGCGTGAGCCTGCTCGCCGCTGAGCTCGACCCGCGCATCAAGGCGGTGGCGGCGACCAGCGCCTGGGCAGACCTCGCCGCTTCGTTGTATCCCAACCAGACGCCGAGCTCGCAGGCGATGGCCGGGCTGGTGCTGGCGGGCACAGTAACCGGGCATCCCGGTCCGGAGCTGACTGCCGCGACGAGTCGGATCCTGGCGGGTGATTTCGATGGTGCAGCGGCGATCGTGTTGCCGCTGGCGGCAGCGCGCAGCCCCATCACCAACGTGGCCAATTTGAATGCCAACGGCACGGCGGTTTTTCTGGCCAACGCGTTCAATGACAGTTTGTTCGCCCCGGGCCAGTTGGTCGACTTCTATGGACAGCTCAGTGGACCCAAGCAATTGATGTTCAGCCAGGGCGATCATGGTTCCGCCGAGACGGCGGGTTCGCTCGGCTTGCCGAACGAGGTGTATACCGCTATCGATCGCTGGCTCGATCATTATCTGAAAGGGATTAACAACGGCGTCGATGCAGAGCCACGGGTGCGGCTGCATTCGCAAAGCGGCATCTGGCACGACTATGCCGACTGGGCCGCGGTGCAACATGGCGCGACCCCGTATTACCTGGGCCAGCCGACTAATCTGCTGTTACCGACCGGAAGCTTTGCGCAGGCGCCGAGCACCGGTTGGCAGAGTGGAATATTCACGGCTGTGCCAACCGTGGCCTCGTCCGGCGTGGCCTTGCTCACCGGTTTTCTGCAAGCCCTGGATTTTCCGCCGCTGGCTTCGATGCCGCTGATCGCGCGCGCAGGGGCGGGGGTGTGGATCGGGCCGATGTATCAGACCGCGCAACGGGTCGATGGCATGTCGTCGCTGCATGTCACGGTGACCCCAAGCCAGGCCAACACCACGCTTTACGCCTATTTGTACAGTGTCGACCTGTTAGGCACCGGGCAGTTGATCGGTCACAAACCCTATTCGCTACGCGGTGCCATGCCGGGCGTGGCTCAGCCCATCGATATCCGTCTGGAGGCGACCAGCTGGGATGTTCCGGCCGGTCAGCGCCTGGCCCTGGTCATTGGCACGGTGGACCTGCGCTATGCCGGCATAACCCAGCTAGGCGGCAGTGTGACGTTTAGCTCGCCTGATGCGAATCCGTCGGTACTAAGCGTGCCCTTGCACTGATGGCGGCTTGAGCCGGTACCTATCATGCAAGCCCATTGCCGCTGGGCAACCAGCGGCAATGCCTGGACCCAGGCGATGCCGTGCCTTGAGCTGATCGCCAATGCATACGTCGAAAGCCACCCGGGCTTATGTTTGGAAGAGCGTACGGCTGCCGTTATGGAACGCAGTGCGGCCCCAGCTTGACGACGTGTTTCGCCATATGCAGCTGTTGACCGTGCAGTGCCAACGCTCCCGCAAACGCGTCGCTTTTCCAAACCACGGCGCATGTCGCGAGGTCGATGGCATAGACGATGCGCAGGCTGCCTGAGTAGGTCGAAACCAGCATATGTTCGCCATCCGAGTACATCGGGCGTTCCATGATGCTTACATCGGGATCGACCGTGCACGATGTGCCGCCAGGCTGGGTGATGCGCAGGGGGCCGATCCAGGCGCTGGGTTTTTCAGCATGGTCGCCCGCGCCGAAATGGACCGTGGCTGGCCCGACACTTACCGTTCCTGTGCCGGGGTCGAGCGGGTGGTAAGGGCACTCCGTGGCGATCGCCGTCCCACTGGCCAGGAACAGACTGAGCCGCATGGCGTGGTTGAACAGATGCGATGTTTTCATGTGAAGGGCGGCATGGCGAACAGGTTCGGCGGCTGGGGTTATTAGGATGAGGTTATTACATGTGAGTGGCCGCTTGGCAGCCCAGTAAAGCGCTAGCACCAAGGGCCGCAGCAACGACGGATCACCATCAGCTGACTTGCCGCACGCATCGTTCCAGCCAGAGAAATGAAGCCAGTGCCGACATCGGTGCATGCGCACGGGTTGTGGCCACCGTATGCAACAAGGCCAGCGCGGCGCGCTGGTCGACCAGGCCAAGATCGGCCAAGGCACAATCGCGCAATTGCCGGGCAACCGTTTCGGCATGCTGCGCAATCAGCTCGGGAAGTACCTGCGCAAAGGTTTCTTTGCTGTAGCCACGCGGGAACACCTCGCTGCCAAGCTGTGCCTGCAAATATTGCCGCATAAGCTCGCGGCCTTGCCGCTGATCGCGGGGCAGGCGGTGGCAGAAGGCGACGAGGTTGGGATCGCTCAACGGATTCACTGGCCACAAGCCATGCCGTAGCTGATCGGGCCCGCGACACGCATGCGTCAGCAACGCGGTGGCCGGCACCGGGCTGGCGGGAGCATCGAAGCTGCGCAAGGTGCGAGCCACATTCAAGGCCAGCGGTGTCAGCAAGCCCTCGGCACAGCGGCGTGCCTCGCCGACACGCCCCGATTCCTCGCCGCTTCCCGGCGCGGTTTCATGGAGATAGTCCGGAAACAGCTCGTCGCCACCGACACCGCTGAAAAGTACGTTGCGCCCTTGCGCCAACGCTGAATCCCATAAGGCGGCGCATGCCTCACGGTAATATTCCCAGTACAGCCCTTTTGTCTGCTCGGGCCCTTGCTGCATATCGAGGCTGGGTGGGAACGCGGCAATTTCCACCGTCTGGTCGAGCAGCTTGAGCCGGTTCGCTATCAGCTGCCGCCGTTGAATCTGTGGCTGCCGAACGTCTCCGTCCAGCAGTATGCCCAGGCTTGCCATCGGTTGGCGCAGCGTTCTGGCCATGGCACTGGCGACCGTGGCCGAGTCCATGCCGCCGCTCAGTTCGATGGATAGCTGATCCGTCGTAACCGGTCGAGCCGATGCGACCTGCTGCAATAGTTCGCCAAACGCGGTCAAGCCATCGTCGCCATCCGGCAACGGTGATGGCGCGGTATCGCCTGCTGGCGTGGGATATCGAAAACTCGCTTTGCCCGGCTCAACGTGAAACGAAGCACGTTCTGTCAGCAGGTTGACGCCGACGCATAGTTGCCGTGCCGAATAAACCGTATTGAGCGCCAGGCGGTGGCTGGCAATTTCAGCATCGATGGCCAAGGGCAGCGTAGCGAAATCGGAAAAATCCCAGGAAATGGTCACCTGGTCGTTGCTGGCATGGCAATAAACCGGCACCGAGCCGAACACGCCGGCGCGCACTCTCATCCGGCATCCGGCCTGGGCCACTTCGATCATCAGATAATCGAGCGGCCACAACATGCACTCCTGGTAAAGCCGGTTGAATACCTCGGCATTCACGTCTGCACTCGTTTCGGCCGCACCGGGCACGGTGCCAGCAAGACGTTCTCTTACGCTGACGAACCACTGGTTTTCCGTGCGCACCAGCAGGGTTTCCAGCATCGGGTGCGCATAGGGGGTGATCCGGCTGTTTCCCAAAACGACGCCGCCATCTCGCCACACCGCGGGAAGCGACAGATCAGACAAGGCGATACGGGCTTTCAGCATGATCGACCTCTATGCGTAAAAAAGCCGCCTCTTGGCAAAGAGGCGGCTCCTGTCATGGGTAAATGACTTCAAGCTAAGCGAATGATGTCTTCTTAAGACGGGTTAGCCGATACCGCCGCGAGAACCGATACCACCGATATCTCCCGGCTCAAAAGTTTTTGGGGCGCGCTTTTCTACAGTCATCTGGCTTAGCAACGGTCCATCCATTTGAATCCCGAAAGGATTAGCCACTTTCGCTTCCGAGTCGTGCATAACAACGTCAAGCTGTTTCATGAGTGCACTCCATTGATCAGATAGGCCGCGATATAGCGGCGCGTTGAACCTTATCATGGTTTTTTATGCTTGGCTTACCGCTTTGAATTGATCATGGTGCGTCAATTGAAACAAAGGCTTGCGCTATTATTTTGGTTGAATGGATTTGAATTTAAAGAGCTGGCGGCGGGTCTTCACATCGGCATAATGCGCCGCATGGTTTGCCCTGCAACCCATGCGGCGACAGCGAAACATGCTTGCTCGATCAGGCCTGTCGCGCTTATTCGCTGATCTTTGGACGTCTATACGATGTGGCCCACTTGCTGGGGCCAGGATTCATGCCATCGTGTCGATCTTATGCCGCGGCCTGAACGCTTTTGTCCGCTTGAGGGTAAAAGCCGATGTGGCGTTGGAGATACCTGGTGGACTTCAAGCCATCGGCTACAGGAGTCATTGTTCTGGTGACGTTTGCGCCGAGCATTCAAGCGCGCAGCGACTTCACCAGCATGAAGATCGCGACCAGCACGATGACGCCGGCAAAGACCAGGTTGAGCGCGCCGCGCTTGCGCGCCAAATGCGTCGCTCCCTTCGCACCAAGCCAGCCGCCCAGCATGCCGCCGCCAATGAACTCCACCGCAACCTGCCAGCTCACCAGGCCGGAGGCGGCATAGTTGATCGCGGTGGTAAGGCCAAACGCGCCCACCGAAAACAACGAAGTGCCAATCGCGTTGATGATTGGCATGCCGCTGGCGAGCATCAGCCCGGGCACGATGAGGAACCCGCCGCCGATGCCAAAGAAACCCGCCAGCCCGCCGGTGCCCAGGCCAATGCCGCCCAGCCGTGGAATCATATGCGGCAGCGGATAGCGGTCGCCGCCGCCCTCGTGGCGGCCTCGTATCATCAGTGCCGCGACCACCAGCATCAGCAAGGCGAACAGCACCAGCAGATGCTGGCCATTCACCATTTTGCCGACAGACGATCCCAGCAAGGCGCCGACGACACCGGCGGCGGCAAACACCAGTGCCGGTTTCCAACGCACATTACCCATGCGCGCATGCGGGATGACATTGGCAAAAGCATTCACCGCCACGGCTAAGGCACTGGTACCGATGGCCATATGCGGGTCACGCACGCCGACCACGTACAGCAGCAGCGGCGTAGCCAGGATCGAGCCGCCGCCGCCGATAAGAGCCAGCGAAAAGCCGACCGCCGAACCGCAGATGATGGCCAGGATGTCCTGCAGCGGTAAGGTCATGGGGAACTCATTCGAATGAAAAGAGCGTAGCGATCATTGGTCGGCGCAACATGGTTCGAAGCATGGCTGATACGTGTTTGTCGCGGATGCTGTCATCGGCGGATGGTGCTTGGCACCGGCCGGCCAGCCGGGCAGGGCACGCAAGCGGCGGCGGTTGCGCTATGAGGCTTCGTGTCAGCCAGCGGGCTTCGGTCAGGTCGCCGCATCGATCTCACGATCATGTTGCAGCGACGTCTCCATGTTGAGCCTGCTGCAGCCGGGCACGCCATCCGCCCAGGTCGTAGCCGGCATGCGCGGCGGTGCCGATGATGGCGTCGATATCGGTACCGCTCCGCGCGGAGTCCAGTGCCCATAGCAGGGTGCTACGTGTGCCGGTGCGGCAGAACGCAAGTACCGGGGCCGGCAAGTGCGCCAGCGTCTGGCCGAACGATTGCGCCTGCGCCGGGGTTATTTGTCCCGACACGACGGCTATTTCGCGATAGGCAAGACCGGCCGCCAGGGCAGCCTGTTCCAGCGAGGCACCTGCTGGCTGGCCGGCTTCTTCGTTATCGGGACGGTTGTTGATCACGCTGCGAAAGCCCAGTGCGGCGACTGTGGACATATCGCTAGCGTCCAGTTGGGTCGCTACGCTGAGTGCGTCGACAAGTTGCCTGATCTGCATGGGATGTTTCCGCTGGCCATGATGCAATGGGCGATGATGCACTTAGAGCCTGCGCTTTGAACAGGCTTTAAGGCCTGGGCGTACGCAGCGGAATTTGTCGATGACAGGCGGCATGGTTGATGGCCGCTGGCTGCCAGGCGCATACCAATAAGGCTGCAGGTCCACGCATATTCGTCTGCCGCTGGAGCATCACGGGCGACCCACGGCGGCTGTTTTCGGCGTCAAGGTCGGTGGTCCTAAAGTGTCGGATTTATGTCCTTTACGCCGCAGGTCCGCAGTCCGCAGAATGAGCGCATGACACTTACGGGACCGACGCGGGAACGGACCATCGCCCTGATCCTTTACGAAGGATTTCAGGCGCTCGATGTATTCGGCCCGCTGGATGCTTTCGATGCGGCGAACGCCTTGGTGCCCGGTAGCTATCGTTTACAGCTTTGGAGCATCGAAGGCGAGGTGGTGCGGGCGGAGAATGGTGCGCGGGTTGTGGCCGATCGCGGCATCCATGCGAACCTGCGGCCGGATACGTTGATCATCCCCGGCGGTTGCGGTGCGCGGAGCCTGCAATTGAGTTCAACGCAACGCAAGACCCTGGTCACACTGGCCAGTCGCAGCCGGCGCCTGGTCAGTGTGTGCACCGGCGCCTTTCTTGCGGCCGAGCTCACCGAAGGTTCTTTTCGCATCGCTACACACTGGAAATATGCGGACGATTTGCGCGCGCGTTTTCCCTTGTTGCGGGTGGATGCGGACATTCTGTATGTGCACGACGGCAACTTATGGTCGTCTGCCGGGGTGACGGCGGCGATCGACCTGGCTTTGAAATTGATCGCCGATGACCTTGGCGAGACCGTGTCCATTGCTTGCGCGCGGCAGCTGGTCGTGCACTACCGGCGCGCCGGCGATCAAGCGCAATTTTCCGAACCATTGCAATTGCAGCAGCGCACGAAAGGTAAGTTCAGCGACCTGTTGTCCTGGATGCTGGCCAACCCGGAGGCTGACCATTCGGTGACCGCGTTATCGGAGCGCATGGACATGAGCGTCAGGCATCTGACCCGGCGCTTTGTGCAGGTCTTTGGTGAAGCGCCGGCGAAGTTCGCCGAGCGCATACGCCTGGATCATGCGCGAACGCTGCTGATGCAAGGGCTGCGTATTGAGGTGATCTCCGCGTCGGTAGGGTTTCAAAGCGCCGACTCGTTTCGGCGCGCGTTCGAGCGGCGCTTTTCGGTGTCGCCAAGCATCTACTGCCAGCGCTTCGGCCTGGTTGAATCTACCCAAACACCCAAGACAAGGAAGTATTGACGTGATCAAGCCGATGGTTGTGTGTCTCGCATGGCTGGCGCTGCCTTTCATCGCAGCGCCGATAAGCGTGTTTGCCCAAGCGCCAGCAGCAGGCAGTCACCAGCCCACTTACACCGCCGACGGTAAGCTCATCCCGCCAGCGGATTACCGTGAATGGGTATTCCTGAGCTCCGGTCTGGACATGAGCTATAACGAAAAGGCGCTGGCATCCAAGGAGCCGGTATTCGACAACGTGTTTGTCAATCCCGAGGCCTATCGCCTATTCCAGGCAACCGGTAGCTGGCCAGACAAGACCCAGTTTGTGCTGGAAGTACGCGCCTCTTCCGCCAAGGGTTCGATCAATCATCGTGGGCATTTTCAGAACGGCGACATCCACGGCATCGAGATACATGTCAAAGACACGGCGCGGTTCGAAGGCGGCTGGGCGTTTTTCGATGTCGAAGGCCAGGCGCCAGCGGCCAGGCTGCCGATGACTGCTGCTTGCTATGCATGTCATCGCGAGCATGCGGCCGTAGACACGACCTTCGTCCAGTTCTATCCGACCTTGCTGCCCATCGCGCAAAAGCAGGCCACACTCAGCGCCGGCTATCTCAAGGACGAAGCCGAACTTGCCAAGACGGTGCACTAAGAGCCTGTTCAAGATCTCTGAGTATCTCGCGTTGAGTTGCGGTGGCCACCGCAACTCAACCCTTCGGGCCGCGTCGGTTTGCCCGCACGACCGCGTCATCACTCGGTCGTGTACCGACGTACACTCCTTCGTTCTTCCTTGTCGTGCAGGCAAACCGCCGGCGGCGCGAGCCACTCAGAGATCATGAACAGGCTCTAAGCCTGGCGATCGGTGATGGCCGCCAGGTGGCTACGGATGGGCGGCTGAGAAAACCAGGCTCGGAGGTGTAGCATGCAGCTCGGCTCGCATTGCGCTGCAGGTGGGGAGCGGTGATCGATTCGATCGATGGTTGCTCGCTTTGCGTTATCCGATGCCTCGTCAGCAAGACGCTTGGTTATTTATGATGGTCGTGGCCGCGCTGTAAGGGCTTATCGATCCGCTCATCATCGACTCCGGAGATTGCCATGACTACGCTTCGTCTCATCCGCCGTATCGCCATCGTGCTGAGTTTGCTCGTATCTTTCGCCGCCCTGAGCGGGTGCGATGTTGCCAATTGCGCGCAATGTCACAACTTTGCCTCGACCCAGGCCAAGTAACTCCCTAGCTCGCGCCAAGTCCGGGTTGCGGTGATCTAAGGCGGTGTTTCACGACTGGGCGGGTAGGGCGAGAGGCTGACGACCTGCGCAGGCTGCTATGCCGAACGATGCCGGGAAAACGGGCACTAGCTGTGTGCCAGCCAATCCGCGGCGCGTTCGCCCACCATGATCACCGGTGCGTTGGTATTGCCGCCCATGATGCTGGGGAAGATCGAGGCATCGGCGATACGTAGGCCTTCCAGGCCGCGCACGCGCAGTTGCGGATCGACCACCGCATGTTCGTCGCGGCAGCTGCCTACGGGGTGATAGACGGTGTCGGCGTGATTGCGTATCTCGGTGCACCAGTCTTCGTCGCTTTCGCTCGCGGCGCTATGCAAGGGCTTGCCGCTTTGTGCCGCGAGCGCCGGCGCCTGCAGAATTTTGCGCAGCAGTTTCACCGCGCGTAGCTGGGCGGCGAGATCCTCGGGCTCCTGCAGAAACGCCGGGTCGATCAGCGGCGCGACGCGGATATCGGGGCTGGCCAGGGTGACGCTGCCGCGGCTCTTTGGACGCAACACGCAAACATGTCCGGTGAAGCCCGCGCCCAGGTGGAGCTTGCGCGCATGGTCATCCACCATGCCGATGAGAAAATGGATTTGCACATCGGGGCGCGCCAGTGCGGGATCGGTCTTGAAGAAGCCGCCAGCCTCGGCCACATTGCTGGTGATCAGTCCGCGACGCTCGCGCCGATAGCGCAACATCTCGCGTATCAATCGCATGCCGCCTTGCACGGAAATGCTGAGCAGATCCGGATGGCTGGCGCGGACGGGCATCTTGTAGTCGAGGTGGTCGTGCAGGTTGCGGCCGACATCGGTCGATTCGTGCACCAGCGGGATGCCGAGACTGCGCAGTTGCTCCGCCGGCCCCACGCCGGAGCACATAAGCAATTGCGGGGTACCGAAGGCGCCGCCCGCCAGCACGATTTCCGCGCGCGCGTGCAGCGTGCGTCGTTGTCCATCGCGCTCGATCTCCACCCCCACCGCGCGTTTACCCTCGAACAGGATGCGCAACACCTGGGTATGCGTCATCACCTCAAGATTCGGCAGCCGCTGCTCGCGCAGGTAGCCGCTTGCCGCGTTGCAGCGCTCGCCGTTCTTGATCGTGCGCTGGTACAGCCCGGCGCCTTCCTGCTCGGCACCGTTGAAGTCGTGGTTGAGCGAAAAGCCGGCTTGCTTTACGGCGTCGAGAAACACCTGGCAGAACGGGTTGGGATCGGTGGGGTCGCTGACGCTGAGCGGGCCGCCGGTGCCGTGCAAGGCATCGGCGCCGCGTGCGTTGTCTTCGCTACGCTTGAAGTAGGGCAGCACCTCGTCCCAACTCCAGCCGGTACACCCTTGTTGCAGCCAATCGTTGTAGTCGTCGCGATGGCCGCGGATATATTCCATGGCGTTGATCGAACTGGACCCACCCAGGCCGCGTCCGCGTGGCTGGTAACTGCGGCGGCCGTTCAAGCCGGGCTGCGCTACGCTTTCGTAGGCGTAGTTGTATTTGTTACGGCGCGGGCCGACCGCCGCGATACCTAGCGGGGCCTTGATCAAGATGCTGTTGTCTGCCGGGCCTGTTTCGATCAGCGCGATCTTCGCTGCTGGGCGCAAGCGCGCAAGCCTTCCGGCCACGGCGCAGCCACCCGAGCCCGCGCCGACAATCAGAAAATCGTATGCCATATCCGATCCCCTCGAATTGAGACTGCAGTGCGCCGACCTCGATGTCACGGCATGTGCACATTAGCGCATCGTCAGAACCACTCCGCCTGCATCGCATAGGCGCTCGGCTCGGCCTCGCGCACCAGTCGCGCCGCCAGCTCGATCTGCGGCAGTTCGGTGGCGAAGAAGAAGCGGCAGGCCTGCAGCTTGCCGAGGTAAAAATACCGATCCGATGCGCTGGCCTGTGGCAGCGAGCGTTGCGCGATAACCGCCTGCTGCAACCACAGCCAGCCGATCGTGAGATGGCCAAGCAAGGTCATGTAGTGGCTGGCATTGGCGAGTGCCAGGCGCACTTCGCCGGCGGCCATGCGCTGGCCGATCGCCGCCGTGGTTTCGCCGGTGAGTTTTACCCCGGCCAGCAATTGCGCTGCCAGGTCGCGTAGCTCCGCGACCGACGCGGCATCGGCGCAACTCGCGCCGATACGCTGCAATAGCAGCTTCAACGCCGCGCCGTTTTGCATCATCGCCTTGCGCCCCAGCAGGTCGAGCGCCTGGATGCCGTTGGTGCCTTCGTGAATCGGGTTAATCCGGTTGTCGCGATAGCACTGCTCCACCGGGTACTCACGCGTGTAGCCGTAGCCACCGAGAATTTGAATCGCCAGCTCGTTGGCCTTCAACGAATAATCGGAGCCCCAGGATTTGAGTATGGGCGTAAGCAGTTCGAGCAGCAGCTCGCTATCGCGGCGCACGATCTCGTCTGGATCGCGGCTCTGATCGACCAGCCATGCGGTATAGAAACCGAGCGCCTGCGCGCCTTCCACCCAGCACTTTTGCTGCAGCAACCTGCGCCGCACGTCGGCATGTTCGATCAAGGTCAGCGGCGGTGAGCTGGCATCTTTCTGGTCGGGGTGCCGGCCCTGACGCCGCTCGCGCGCGTATCGCAACGAGTACAGATAACCGGCGCTGCCTTGCTGGATCGCGCCGATGCCGACGCCGATGCGCTCTTCATTCATCATGTGGAACATGTAGCCGAGGCCGTGATGCGGCTCGCCGACCAGGTAAGCGTGACAGTCGCCGGCTTCGCCGAACTTGAGAAAGGTGTTGACGCTGCCGCGCTGTCCCATCTTGTGGTTGAGGCCGGCCAGTCGTACATCGTTGCGCTCAGCGCGGGAGCCGTCCGCATGGACACGCCAGTGCGGCACGATGAACAGACTGATGCCGCGCACGCCGGCAGCGGCGCCGACGATTTTGGCCAGCACCAGATGCACGATGTTCTCGCCCAGCTCGTGATCGCCGGCAGAGATCCACATCTTGGCGCCACTGAGGCGGTAACTGCCATCAGCCTGCGGCTCGGCCTGGGTCTTGATGTCGCCCAGCGATGAACCCGCCTGCGGTTCGGACAAGCACATCGTGCCGTAGTAACGGCCTTCGACGATGGGTTTCATGTAAAGGCGTTTTTGTTCGTCGCTGCCATACACCTCGAGCAGGTTGGCGACCCCGCGGGCCAGCGCCGGATAGGCCACCGTGCCAGGATTGGCTGCCGCGAACATCGCATCGCAGGCGGTGGACACCACGAACGGCAATTGCATGCCGCCGTCGTCATAGTCGGCCAGCGCCGCCGCGAAACCGGCTTCATTGAAGGCCTGCAGGCTCTCGCCGATTTCCGGAATCAACACCACCTTGCCGTCCACCATATGTGGCTCGTGCAGATCGTTTTTGCGGTTATGCGAGAGGAATTTGCTCTCCGCGATCTGGTGCGCCAAGGCGATCGCGGCATCGAAGGTCTCACGGCTGTGTTCGGCAAAACGCGAGTAGTGCGTGAGTTGCTCGATACCAAGTAGCTCGTACAGCATGAAATCGAGATGGCGGCGATCAATCAGAGGGCTGGCAGGCATCAGGCTGATTCCACGGGTAATGAGTCATTGTTTGCATACGACTCATATAGCGTCAAGTTGCACCTGCGACTACACTTTCGCCATGCCCCGCTCAACGCCTCCCACCGCCAGCATGACCCGTCTCGGCCAAGCCCTGCGCGAGCGACCTTCGCGGCGGGTCGAGCCGCTGGATCTGTTTCGCGCCGCGCGCCGGCGCTGGATCGCCGGCGAACGGCTCGACATCGGCTCGCTCGCCAGCGAACTCGGCATCGGCCGGGCCACCGCGTTCCGCTGGGTCGGCAGCCGTGAGCAACTGTTGGGCGAAGTCATCTGGTCGCTATGCGAGCCGTTGATCGACCAGGCGGTCGCCACGGTCAAGACGCGTGGCGCACGGCGTGTTGCTGCGATCTGCGAATACATCATCCGCCGCCTGCGTGCGTACGAACCCTTGCGCCGCTTTATGGAGCTCGACGCTGAATTCGCGCTGCGCCTGCTTACCTCTAAGCGCGGGCCGGTGCAGGGGCGCGTCATCGAAAAGTTGCATGGCCTGATTCAAAGTGAAGTCGAAGCGGGGCGACTTACCCCGCCGCTTCATATCGATACGCTTGCCTATCTGGTCGTACGCCTGGCCGAATCTTTTGTCTATGCCGACGTGATCAGCGGGCAGGGAACCGACCCGGCCGATGCAGGGCTGGCCATCGAATTACTGCTCTCGGGTCGGGTCAAGCGTTGACTCCACGCAGGTATGGCCAACGCCTGTGGTTAGAACAGCCCAACTGCGCCTGGCGAAAGTTACCTGCAGGCCTCCGGTCCCAAGAGGCATGGCGAATAGTCTTGGCATGACGTGTTTTTGTCCCGGGCGTTTTTAGTCAGCAACGTCAGCTACGCCGAGGCTTAAAACCGCTGCCATTGATTGGCTCATGCCCATAGCGTGTCGATCTTGAACGTGCGTTTAAACCCAGCTCCAGCAGTCCAAAGCATGACTACTGGTCTAGTCTCATTCGCAAGCGGTGATGCTAAGTTTGCCGACTGTCCACTCGCTTGCCGGAGCTCCTCATGTCCCGTGTGTCTTCCGCTGCTTTGTCGCTTGCTGCTCATCGCAGGTTTTCGCGTCTTGCCCTGGCTGTAGCCATGGCGTTCGCCGCCCGCACGGCCGCTGCGCTGCCAGCGGAAACGGCCGAGCTGCCGCCGCCCCAGGACACGCCTTACGCCGGCACGCTGACGCTTCATGTCGATGCCAGCGACACAGTGCAGGGTATTTTTCGCGTGCATGAAACGATTCCGGTGCAGGCGGGTGCCTTGACGCTGCTGTATCCGCAGTGGATTCCCGGCGATCACTCGCCGACCGGTCCGATCTCCATGCTGGCTGGCCTCAAGCTCAGCGCCAATGGCAAGCCGCTGGCGTGGAAGCGCGATAAGTACAACGTGTACGCGTTTCATCTTGACGTGCCCAACGACGTCGCGGCGATCGACGCGGAATTCCAATACATGTCGGGGCGCACCGACAGCGAAGGGTTTGAGATCACCGATCGCATGATGGATATGGAATGGAGCAAGGTGTCGCTGTATCCAGCCGGTTATTTTTCGCGCGGGATTACCGTGGCGCCCAGTGTGACGCTGCCGCGCGGCTGGCAGCTGGGCAGCGCACTGGAAACAGCCTCGCAGTCCGGCGACACCACTATGTTCAAGCCGGTGACCTTCAATAATCTGGTCGACTCGCCGATCTACGCCGGCCAGTATTTCAAGCGCGTCGACCTCACGCCGGGCGGTGATGCACCGGTACACCTGGATATCGTCGCCGACGAGCCAAAGTACCTGGAGATGACGCCCGAGCAATTGACCGTGCATCGCGCCCTGGCGACGCAGGCGATCAAGCTGTTCGGCTCGCATCACTACGATCATTACGACTTTCTGTTCTCGCTGTCGGATCAACTCGGTGGCAATGGCACCGAGCACCACCAGTCCAGCGAGGATGGCATGGGTGCCGACTACTTCACCGCCTGGAGCGACGCCGCGCCAGGGCGCGACCTGCTGGCGCATGAGTACACGCAGTCGTGGAACGGCAAGTTCCGTCGCCCGGCGGATCTTTGGACGCCCAATTTCAACGTGCCCATGGGCGATTCGCTGCTATGGGTGTACGAAGGGCAGACGCAGTATTGGGGTTTTGTGTTGACCGCGCGCGCCGGCATGTGGACGTCGCAGCAGTTTCGCGATGCGTTGGCCGTGACGGCGGCCAACTACGAGCGTAACCGCGAAGGTTTTCAATGGCGCACACTCGAAGACACCACCAACGATGCAACCGTCGCCCGCCGTTCAAGCCTGCCGTACCGCAGCTGGCAGATGAGCGAGGACTACTACAGCGGTGGGCAGATGATGTGGCTGGAGGTCGATGCCAAGCTGCGCGCCCTGAGCAAGGATAGAAAATCGCTGGATGATTTCGCCCGTGCGTTCTTTGGTGTCGATAACGGTAGCTACGTGACCAAGACCTACACCTTTGACGATGTGGTGGCAGCCCTGGACGGCGTGGCCAAATACGACTGGGCCAGCTTTCTGCACGCACGCGTCAGCATGCTTAATCCACCGCTGCAAAACGGCCTTGCCGCCAGCGGCTGGAAACTGGTCTACACCGATCAGGAAAGCGCCTACGAAAAGCAGTACAACAGCCGGCCGCAGTCGTCGCGTCATTTGTATAACTTCGCCTGGTCGATCGGTTTGACCATGAATGACAAGGGTGAGGTCAACGACGTTCGCTGGAACGGGCCGGCATTCAAGGCCGGCGTCAGCACCGGTGTCGCGGTGATGGCGGTGAATGGCCAGGCCTATTCGAGCGAGGTATTGAAGAGCGCGATTGCGGCAGCCAAGGACAGCAAGGCACCGATCCAGCTACTGCTGAAATACCAGGGCAGCTTTCGCACCGTGCCGGTGGACTATCACGACGGCCTGAAGTATCCGCATCTGGTACGCGTCGATGGCACGCCTGATTATCTGGGCGAAATCATCGCGCCGCGCAAGTAAGGCAAGTACCGGCGGCCGTCTCAAACTCAAGCCCGGTTGCGCTGGTGACGGCAGCGTGATCGGTCCGACCCGACTATCGCCAGCTGGCAACTGAGTGGGCCGGACGCTTTCACGACTGTTGTGTCCGAAGCCCGCCGATGAGGAAGATTCCATGGATCGCATTGATGCAATGAAGGTCTTCGTCGCGGCGCTGGATGAAGGCAGCCTTGCCGGCGCCAGTCGCAAGACCGGCCGCTCCGCCGCTGCGGTGAGCCGGGCCATCGCCTTCCTGGAGCAGCATGTGGGCGTGCCCCTGCTGCACCGGACGACGCGTTCGATCAAGTTGAGCGAGGCAGGCGAGCGATACGCCTTGGCCTGCCGCAAGTTGCTTATGGACCTGGACGAGGCGGACAGGAACGCCGCCGGCGAGCGCTCGGTGCCGCGCGGTACCCTGACCGTGACCGCCACCGTATTCGCCGGGGTGGAGATACTTCGTCCCATCGTCGATGCCTTCATCAACGAATACCCCACGGTCAGCGTGCGGCTGTACCTGCTTGAGCGGCCAGTCAACTTGATTGACGAAGGCATGGACCTGGCACTGCGCATCACGCACCTGGCCGACTCGAGCCTGGTCGCGCGCCGGGTCGGCGAGGTACGCCGGGTGGTGGTGGCGTCGCCTCGCTATCTGGCGACGCATCCGCGTATCGTCGAGCCCGCCGATCTGGCCAAGCACCAGGCGATTGCCTTGAGCCACATGGGCTTGGAGTCATGGAGCTTTCCTGCGCCGGAAGGGTCGTCCGTTCCGCGCGCGATCGTGCTGAGCCCGCGCCTGGTCGTGAACAATGTGCGTGGTGCGATTGACTCGGTAGTCGATGGCTATGGTGTGACTCGGCTGCTTTCTTATCACGTGGCGCCGGAACTGAAACAGGGTTTGCTGCAGGTTGTGCTCGCCGATGCGGAGCCCGCGCCTATTCCGGTCCATCTGGTGTCGCCTAACGGACGTCTATCTGTGCCCAAGGTGCGCGCCTTTGTCGACTTCGCGCTGCCGCGCTTGCGTGCACGCTTTGCCTTGTTGGCCAAGGAGGCGGCGATGACGCCGGCCAAGACGATTCAACCGCGGCGCGGAAGAATGTCTGCCGAGTAACGGGGATTCGCTAATCCAGCGTGCGCTCCTAGATTAAGTGCATCGGCGCCACCGGCCCGATCGGCATCACGCCGAGCCACTTACTCCAGGGAAACACACAGCATGAATAGCCAACAGAAAGTCGCCATTATCACCGGTGCATCGCAGGGTATCGGCGCGGGGCTGGTCAAGGCCTTCCGCGACCGCAATTACCGCGTTGTAGCCAACTCGCGCTCGATCAAGCCATCCGGCGATCCCGATGTCATCACGGTGCCCGGCGATATCGCCGACCGCGCGGTGGCCGAGCGTATCGTGTCGGAAGCGCTTCTGCGTTTTGGCCGTATCGACACCCTGGTCAATAACGCCGGGATCTTCATGGCCAAGCCGTTCACTGCCTACACCGCGGACGACTACGCCAGCAATCTGTCGGTGAATCTCAACGGGTTCTTCAACATAACGCAGCTGGCCATCGCGGAAATGGAGAAGCAGGGCAGTGGCCACGTCGTAAGCATCACCACCAGTCTGGTCGATCATGC
>NZ_JAPDPE010000118.1 GCF_026283955.1 Dyella silvatica
CGAGACAGCCCATGCGTGGCGGCGCCCACCCCCGACCGCCCGCCGGCCTGGCGAATGCGCGTGGCGGATATCGAACTCGCCTTCGACGATGCGCTGCAAGGCCCGCAACGACAACGCTTGCGCGAGGGCGCCGGGGATTTCGTCATCAAACGCGTCGAGGGGTTTTACTCCTATCAACTGGCCTGTGTGGTCGATGATGCCTGGCAAGGCATTAGCCAAGTAGTCCGCGGCTGCGACCTGCTCGGCTCCACCCCAAAACAGATCTGGCTGCAGCGTCACCTGGGTCTGCCGACACCGACGTATCTGCACCTGCCGCTGGTACTCGACGCCGATGGCAACAAGTTGTCCAAGTCCGAGCAGGCCCACCCGGTCGACCCCACCGACCCGTTGCCCGCATTGCGCCGCGCATTGCAGCGGTCGCTTGACCGCATAACCGGCTATAACTAAGACAGCTAGTTCCGCCCTGCTTGCGAACTGCAACGAAGGTTCATACGGCGATGAAATGCTGTCATGGGCGGACGCTAACGTGGCACGGCTTGGCCGTGCCAGTCAGGACGACGGACAAGCTCAGTAATCTCAAGGAGAAAATGCATGACTCAACGTACGGCATTGGTCACTGGCGGTACTGGCGGCATCGGCAGCGCGATCATTCGTTATTTGGCCAAGCAAGGCCACCGGGTTGCCACCAACTATCGCGACCAAGCCAAAGCAGATGCATGGCATGCAAGCATGGCCCGTGAAGGCATCGACGTATTGATGGTTCCTGGTGACGTTTCCGAGCATGCCGCTTGCGAAGCCATGATCGAAACCATTCAAAGCAAGCTTGGCCATGTCGAAATTCTGGTCAACAACGCCGGCATTACCCGCGATACCACCTTCCACAAGATGAGCTACCAGCAGTGGACTGACGTGGTAAACACCAACCTCAACGCCTGCTTCAACGTCACCCGCCCGGTGATCGACGGTATGCGTGGGAAGAAGTGGGGCCGCATCGTGCAGATCAGCTCGATCAATGGCCAGAAGGGTCAATACGGCCAGGCCAACTACGCTGCAGCCAAGGCCGGCATGCACGGCTTCACCATTTCGCTGGCACAGGAAAACGCCAAGTTCGGCATCACCGTCAATACCGTCTCGCCGGGCTATGTCGGCACCGACATGGTGATGGCGGTACCGGAGGAAGTACGCGAGAAAATCGTCGCGCAAATCCCCATCGGGCGTCTTGGCAAACCCGAAGAAATCGCCCATGCGGTCGCTTTCTTCACCGGCGAGGAAACCAGTTGGATCACCGGCACCAATTTGTCCATCAACGGTGGGCATTACATGGGTTGGTGATCGCGCAGGCGTCGCGGCTCGCCGCGACGCCGATCGCGCCTAGGCCGCTCAGCGGGCGGCCGCACGCCCTTCGGCCAGCTCCATATCGAAGCACCGGGTGCCCCCCCCGTACAGCAGAGCCGTATCGAATGAATCAGTCAGAAAGCGCTACGGTGCAAATCGGCAACCCGGTACGACGGGTGCTTTTGGCCAGTCTGATCGGCACGACCATCGAGTTCTTCGATTTCTACATTTATGCGACCGCCGCGGTGCTGGTGTTTCCCAAGCTGTTCTTTCCAGCCAGCGACCCCACCTCGGCCACCTTGCAATCCTTGGCGACCTTCGCCCTGGCGTTCTTCGCACGACCAGTCGGCTCGGCTGTATTTGGCCACTTCGGCGACCGCGTCGGCCGCAAGGCCACCCTGGTGGCAGCGTTGCTGACCATGGGCCTGTCCACGGTGATCATCGGCCTGCTGCCGGTCTACGCAACGATCGGCGTCGCGGCACCGCTGCTGCTGGCGCTGTGCCGCTTCGGCCAGGGCTTTGGCCTCGGCGGCGAATGGGGCGGTGCCATCTTGTTGGCCACCGAAAACGCACCGCCGGGCAAGTACGCCTGGTACGGCATGTTTCCGCAGCTGGGCGCACCGCTGGGTTTTATCCTGTCCAGCGGCGGCTTTCTATTGTTGAGCGAGCTGATGACCGATGCGCAGTTCTTCGCCTTCGGTTGGCGTATCCCCTTTCTGGCCAGCGCCTTGCTGGTCGTGCTGGGCCTGTATATGCGCCTGCGCATGACCGAGACCCATGCCCATGCTCAGCGTGGTGCGCGAGCATCCGCTCGCCCTGCTGCTGGGCACGTTCGCCGCGATGGCGACCTTTGTGCTGTTCTATTTGATGACGGTGTTCTCGTTGAACTGGGGCACCACGGCATTGCACTACCCGCGCCAACAGTTTCTGTTACTACAAATGGTCGGCGTGCTGTTTTTCGCCCTCACCATCCCGCTCTCGGCGGCATGGGCGGACCGCATCGGCCCACGCCGCGTGCTGATCTGGGCCAGCGCGGCGATTGCCTTGTCGGGGCCCGTGCTGGCGCAGATGTTCGGCTCCGGCACGCTGTTCGGCGTACTCTCGTTTCTGTCCCTGGGGCTAGCCTTGATGGGCGTGACCTATGGGCCGCTCGGCACCATGTTGGCGCAGATGTTTCCTACCCCGGTGCGCTATACCGGGGCCTCGCTGAGCTTCAACCTGGCCGGCATTCTCGGCGCGTCGCTGGCGCCTTACATCGCGATGTGGCTGGCGCACACTTATGGGCTGGCGTATGTCGGCTACTACCTGAGCGGCGCGGCCATCATCACCCTGCTGGCCTTGCTCGCCAGCCGACGCATTCCGGGGATGATCTAAGCGGCATCCCCGGCCTGCTTCGGCGCACTTTCCAGCAGCTTCTCCAGCACCTTGCCGACCGCGGCGAAAGCAAACGCACCGGTGACATGCGTGGCCGCGCCAAGGCCACCGCCACAAGCGAGGTTCAAGGCATCGCCACCGGGTGGGCGATTACCACAGACGCTGCCGTCGGGTTGCGGGTATTGCACATTCTGCAAGGAGTACACCGCCGACACGCCGAAATACCGCTCCGGGTTACGCGGGAAACCGAAATCCTGGCGAAGTTTTTTGCGGATCAGGCTGAACATCGCGTCATGCTCAGTACGCGAAAGATCGCGCACGCGGATCTGCGTGGAGTCAGTACGCCCACCTGCCGAGCCTACCGTCACCATCGGCAACTTGCGTCGACGGCACCAGGCAATCGCCTCCAGCTTGACCCGAAAGGCATCGCAGGCATCGAGCACCACGTCATAGCCACGGTCTAGCAGCTCATCCAGCGTGGAGGGGGTAAGAAAGCGCTCGATCGTGTCGACCTGGATTGCCGGGTTGATCGCCTGCGCGCGCGCGGCAATCACCGCGACCTTGGGCTTACCGAACTCCCCATCCAGCGCATGCAATTGGCGATTGGTATTGGAGACACAGATGTCGTCTGCATCGATCAAGGTCAGGCGACCCACGCCGCTGCGCGCCAGGGCCTCGGCAGCCCATGAGCCAACGCCGCCAATGCCAATCACCGCGACATGTCGCTCGGCCAGTCTGTTGATGCTGCCCACACCGTAAAGCCGCTCGACGCCCTGGAAACGTTCCGCAGGAAAGTTCGCTGCGCTCATGCTGCTGCGCACCGTTCAAATAGACCGCCATGCGCCGCGAGGGCAGCAGCTCGGCCGAGGTTTTTCCTGCAGGTCACTAAGGCATTCCAGTGGGTTGAAGACGTAGCATTTTATCCGCGAAACGAGCCGCTTAGGCGGTATTGCCCGTGATACGCTCGCGGCCCCTACGAATCAGGCCTGGACAAAACCATGCGGTGATGACGGTCATGGCCCATCATCTTGGCGAACTGCGCACCGCGGTCAAGGCACAGCGTTGCGATGCCACGCAAAGCCGCCAGAACCTGGGCACCTTGCTGGCGGTCAGTACCGATGTAGGGCCGGCTTTCCCCGGCGTCGAACAGCCGTTTCTCGATGCCGCAGAGCACTTGCACACCCAAGTGCAGAACGCGCTGCAAGCCGCGCCCGCCGATTGTGCCGCCCTCGCCACGGCGATTAAGCCAGTCAGCGATTCCTGCCACTCTTGCCATGAGAAATACCGCTGAGCCCATTTTTGAACGGTGTGGGCTGAACGGTATGGGGCTATGGACTCAACGGCATCGGCTCAAAACCGTACCTTGCCGCGCAGCATCTGCCAGTACATGACCCAATCGCCGATCAGGCTGTAAAGCGGCTGTTTGAAGGTGGCCGGACGGTTTTTCTCAAAGGCAAAATGGCCGACCCAGGCGAAACCGTAACCGGCGACCGGGGCCAGCCATAGCCAACGCAGGTCGCCGCTCAGCACGGCGCTCACCAGCACCAGCAATACCAGCGAGCTGCCAATGAAATGCAGACGCCGACACATGCGGTTGCTGTGCTCACTCAGGTAGTAAGGATAGAACTCGCGAAAATCAGCGTAACGGGACATATCGGCGCCCTCCAAAGCAGCCATCAACGCGGCGGTAGTGGAATATATTCCCCCTCATCACCCGACACACGACCGAAACGCTGCGCCGACCAGTCTTCTTTGGCCTGCTCGATGCGCTCACGCGTGCTGGCGACAAAATTCCACCAGAGATGCCGTTCGCCATCCAGCGGCGCACCACCGAACAACATCAGGCGACTGGCTTTGTTCGCGCGCAGCGGGGCCGCTGCTGCTCCGCTTTGCACTGCCATTTGCAGCGCCGATACGGTCAGCCCATCCCAACTTACCTCGCCTTCGATGACGTGCACGCCACGCTCGACATGTTCTATCGGCAGATGCAACTCCGCGCCGGCATCCAGCTGCGCTTCGATGAAAAACATCGGTGCGAACACTTTCACCGGCGAACGCTGACCGTAGCCGCTGCCGGCAATCAACACGAGCTCGACACCCGGCTGGCGGATCCGCGGCAATTCCGCTGCGTCGTGATGATGAAACTCGGGCGCGACTTCTTCATCGGCCTGCGGCAACGCTACCCAGACCTGGATGCCATGCAACTGCTGACCGTCACGACGCTCTTCGGGCGGCGTGCGCTCCGACTGCGCGATGCCGCGGCCGGCCGTCATCCAATTCACTTCGCCTGGCCGGATATCCGCCAGGCTGCCGATACTGTCGCGGTGGCGAATCGCCCCATCGAACAACCAGGTCACCGTCGCCAGACCGATATGCGGATGCGGCCGCACATCCATGCCTTTACCTGGAGCAAACACGACCGGGCCCATATGGTCATAAAACACGAACGGACCGACATGACGCGCCTGCAACACCGGCAGCAGACGGCGCACATTGAAACCGTCGCCCAGATCATGCAGGCGGCCGTCAATCAACAAAGGATGCTGTTCCATCGTACTCACCAAGCCCTTAAATATTGCGTCGGCGCCGTGACCTGCGCACCCAGAATTTTGGCTGCCCGCCGGGGGAAATACGGATCGCGCAGACTTTCGCGAGCGATCAACACCACATCGGCGACACCCTCGGCAATAATCGCCTCGGCTTGCTCCGGCTCGGTGATCAAGCCGACGGCTCCGGTGGCGATATCAGCATCACGGCGAATACTCGCAGCAAAAGGCGCTTGATAACCAGGGGCCAAGGGACTCTTCACATGCGGCACCAGGCCGCCGCTGGACACGTCGATCAGATCGACGCCCAAAGGCTTTACCCATTGCGCCAACTGCACACTTTGTTCGATATCCCAGCCGGCATCGGCCCAGTCGGTGGCCGAAATGCGCAGCCACAACGGCAACGATTCGGGCCACACCTCGCGTATCGCGGTGATCACCTCGCGCAGCAAGCGCGCGCGGTTCTCCAGACTGCCACCGTATTCATCAGTGCGTCGATTGCTTAACGGCGACAAGAATTGATGCAGCAGATAACCATGCGCGGCATGGATCTCGATGAGCTGAAACCCGGCGGCCAAAGCCCGCTCGGCGGCGGCGCGGAAATCGGCGACGACTTGCCGGATACCGGCGAGATCGAGCGCCTGCGGCACCTGCCCGTCGTGATCGAAAGGAATCGCCGAAGGCGCCAGCGTCGGCCATGCGCCCTGTTCGTCGCTCAACGAACCACCACCATCCCATGGACGCCGCGAACTGGCCTTGCGCCCCGCATGCGCCAGCTGCACGCCGGCAATCGCACCTTGCGCCGCGATGAAACGGGTGATCGGAGCCCAGGCATCGCCTTGGGCCTGATTCCACAAGCCGACATCCCCGGGCGAAATACGCCCCGCGGCAGAGATCGCAGTAGCCTCGGCAATCACCACCGCCGCACCGCCCACCGCGCGACTGCCCAGGTGCACCAGGTGCCAGTCGTCAGGCAAGCCATCGACCGCCGAGTACTGGCACATAGGCGCGATCACCAGGCGATTGCGTAGATTCAGGCTGCGCTGCGGCAACGGGGTAAACAGCTTCATCGGTTACGCCAAGTCAGAGAATCGCTACTAGGTTGCGTCAGATATCGGTACTTCAAGCGCTTCGCCGCTATCGATGAGACCACTGCTCAATGCTCGTGCGCTTCGCGCCAGCCAGATTCGGCGTAGAGCCGCATCCACTGCGCAATGCGTTCCGCCACGGTATCGGGCACTTTCATCCAACTGAAATGGTCCGCCGCAATACCTTGCAAATCGTGTGGCTCGATAACCTCATGCTCATGGGGCGCCTTGGGCATTTTGCCGAGCAGACTATTCATCGAAGCGGCCGGGTTAAACCAATCGTCGCGCATGCGTAAGCCCAACACGGGCTGCTCCAGCGCCAGTAGCTGCTGCTCGAAATTCTTCGCCATGCCGGCGGCGGCATAACGACCGCTGCGACCGCTACGCGCCCAATCAGCGATGACGTGGCGGGCTTCGTTGCCGGCGAAACCGATCTGGCGACCGGGGAATCGGCCCCATAGCCTTGCCAGCCACGGTGCCACGACATAGCCCAATCCAATCAGCCAGCCATGTTTGAAACGCCGCCAATAAGGCGAGCCGCTGGCCACCAGCACGATACCCGCCACCTCGGCCGGATGCAGGCTGGCATACAAGGAAGCGAGCTGGCCGCCCAGGCTATGCCCCCCGATCAGGCAGCCGGTGGACGACGGCAACTGTGCCCGCGCTAACGCAAGCCCCGCTGGGATGTCTTGTGTCAGCAACTCACGATAAGCCCAATCGCAGCGCCGGCCCGCGCGCTGATTGCTGGAGCCGATCCCTCGCCACTCGTGCAAAGCGACCGCAATGCCACGCGCAGCCAAGGCTTGCGCCAACGGTAGATAATGCTTGGCTGCCACACCCATTGCCGGCAACCAGTACAGCAGTTGGCGAATCTCACCGGCTGGGCACACCCATAACAATTCGGCGCTGGCACCATCGCTGGTGATCACCGGCAAGGTGCCAATAGCCGTAGCCGTCGTACGGCCATCTTGCATCGTTTGCGACACGAGAACACCTGATCAATTCCGCAGCCGCGAGACTAATGAAACGATGCCGAAATCACAAAGCGCGCGCATAAAAAAGGCCGGCGAATGCGCCGGCCTTTTCTCGATCCAAGCACCAAGGCTCACACTGGAGAGACCTCGTCGGCCTGCAAACCTTTTTGCCCCGGCACGACTTTGAAAGACACGGACTGCCCTTCTTTCAAACTCTTGAAGCCGTTGCCCGTGATCGCGCGGAAATGCACGAAGACATCGGCCCCACTCTCCCTACTGATAAAGCCAAACCCCTTGGCGTCGTTGAACCATTTGACGGTACCAACTTCTTTATCACCATCCGACATGACTCACCCCGAATACACTCGACACTGAGACAAATCGGCCTCCCCTTACCGGCCGACGACGTACTGAATCCACCAAGTGAAAGTAATGTGAAAATCGATACTCTCGAATCGCTTATCAGGCATTACCTAACCAAGCCGTATTCAGTGGGCGGAGCATAACGGATTTTTCGTGTGCCAGAAGTACTGTTTCAAGCATTAATCCATTCGATTAATCAGTGTGAAAAGCGCATAAAAAAGCCAGGCTTGCAGCTGGCTTCCGGCTCACGCCGGCAAAGACGATCAGGCCGCCTGAACTTCCTCTGCCTGCATGCCCTTCTGGCCCTGCACAATCTTGAAGGTAACTTGCTGACCCTCTTGCAAGCTCTTGAAGCCGTTGCCCTGGATCGCACGGAAATGGACAAAAACATCGGGGCCGTTACCGCGGCTGATAAAGCCGAAACCCTTGGCATCGTTGAACCATTTCACCGTACCGAGCTGACGTTCTGACATGTAACACTCCACTGAACACTTAAGGTTTTTTTGTAAAAAGACTTCAGCCCACGCCGCAGGCATGAACCGACTTAACTGGTATGCAAGCAAACCCTAAGGGTGAGGCGATGATGCAGATCGCAGATCAGCGGCATCGGGTCACAAAAAGCTGGCGACCCCGGCAAACACAGCGTGCCGATGTTACTGCAGAATGCCTGCTTCGCCATGGGCAAATGGCACAGCACTGAAGGCATAGGCCTCTCACATAAACATCACACGATCCGTTGATCTTTGCGAGACAGCTTTATCTGACTGGTGGGCCTTCAGGCCCGCCATAACTTGCGTAAAGCTGCCGCCATCTTTGCGGGGCGGCAATGCTCCAGGCGTATCTGTGGCGTGCCGTGCCATTGCGCCGTATGCGCCACCGCATCAGCCAGGGCTTCCAGCAACGACGGGGTCGGCTCTACGCCAGGCTCCAGATACAAGGCCTTGATCTTGAAGATGCCATCGGCGCGATGCGCTTTCGCATCCAGACGTCCAATCAACTGACCGCGATGCAATATAGGTAATACGTAGTAGCCGTAACGCCGTTTCGGTGCCGGGGTATAACACTCGATGGTGTATTCGAAACCGAACATGGCCAGCACGCGGGCCCGATCCCAGACCATTGGATCGAACGGCGACAGCAAAGCCGTATGGGTAGCGCGTAGCCGTCCGAGCACGGCCTGCGCCAGTAGATCCGCATGCTCGCGATGCACATAGCCGGGTACATCCCAGCCCTCTACCGCGACCTCAATCAGCTCACCCGCGGCCAGCAGCGGTGCTAACTCGTTGGCGGTGACTACGGGCTTCAACCGATAGTAGTCAGCAATCCAGCGTGCCTGGGTTACGCCCAATGCCCGCACGCTGTCCAGAATAAAACGTCGACGCAGTTCAATATGACTTAGTGCCGCCACACTCGTTTCGAGGGGCGGGTCGAGTCGCGCCAACACATTCGCACTCAAGTCATAGACCCGTTGAAAACGCTCGCGCCGGGTCACCATTAATTCGCCCAGCGCGAAACACGCTTCGAGCCAGCGCTTCTCGGGCTTCCACGCCCACCAGCCGCTGCTACCGCGCGCTTGCTCGTCGCGAACAAAGTCGGCAGCGCGCACCGGTCCCGTCTCGCGGATACGCGCAAGCAAGCTATCCATGCCTTGCCGTTGATCCTGATGCATGCGCATAGCGTGACGATGCGCCCAATGCGTGCCTCGCTGCTCACGCCAGGCTTGGTGCAACGCGTAATCGGCGGCAGGCACAAAGCAAGCTTCATGGGCCCAGCACTCAGCCAACCGGCCTTGCTCCAGGGCTTCATCCAACCAGCCCGGATCATAAGCACCTAGCCGCGAGTGCAGCACCAGATAGGGACTACGTGCCACCACATGAATGCTATCGATCTGCAGTAAACGCATGCGCTCGACGGCGGCAACCACATCGGCACGACGAGCCCGACGGCGCAATGGCTGTAGTAATCCTTGCGCGGCGAGTTGCAGGCGCTGCGCCTGAATCAAGCGCAACACGGGCTTAATCACAGCGGGCTGAGCATCTAAATGGGGCTGTAACGATAACGAAGACTTCACTCGACTCCGCCGCATGCGCGGTATTTTTCATGGTGGATGAATTATCGCCACACAATGGATCGCGAGTACACCGTGATGTCATCGCCGCAACATCAAGCGGACGAGCTAGACAAGGAGATCAAGTGCTGTTGGCCATGCACTCGATAAGCTCACTGACGACGTCGGACGATATCTCATCCGCAAACGACACGGAGTATCGATCATGAAATCCAACCATCTGCTATTCCCTGTACTGATCACCACGACACTCTGCTTCAGCGGCTCGCTGCTTGCGCAAAACCAGTCGATGCCCGAGCAAATGCCACCCGGGCAGCAGACCGCAAGCACATCTGGCAGCACGCAGTTCACCAGCCCGCGAGGCGAGCATGTAACCGTCGAATCAAGCATGCCAGCGGTGCCATCAGGCCCGGCGCCCAGCTTCGAGCAACTTTCCGGCGGTGCGAAATTCATCACCGAGAGTCAAGCTGCAGCGTATCCACCGCTAGCCAATGACTTTCTCTACGCCAATAGAAACCACAACGGCCGCCTCAACAAAGGTGAATACGAGCTCTGGCTGAAGCAAAGGTAGTACTCCTGCAATCTATCGTCGTCCCCGTGCGAAAACACTACGAATCGGCTGATCCCAGTAGGTGTTTTTTGCATGGGGACGCTCTCGCCACCTTCGTCGGTGCGCTTTTAAAAGTTAAGACGCCTGGCCTGCCGCCACGCATCGGTTAGACTGCCTGCGTCGCGCCTTACCATGGCGTCTGCAGGGAGCAACACCGATGAAGCGATGGGCCGCCCCATTAGCGATGACTGTTATGACAGGCATGCTGGCCCTGTCAGCCACTGTCCACGCGCAACATATGGAGCCGGCAGATATCCGCGCATGCACCGCGATCGAAAGCGATTCGCAGCGGCTTATCTGCTACGACCGCGCCACCGGCCGCGTAAATCTTCCCGCTGCGCAGAAAAAAATCGAAACACCTGTAGCAGCTACCGGCTTGTTGGATAAAGACCGCAGTTCAGGGCAAGCCTCCACGCCGAGCAGCGACGGCGTTGCGCCACCGCTGTCGCTACTCGATTCACGCTGGGAACTATCCCCGGACAGCAAGCTGGGCACTGGCAACATCCGTGGCTACAAGCCGATTTACGTGATGCCGGTATTCGCCACCAGTCATCAAAACACCCGGCCCAGCAGCCCTAACCCTGACAACACCGTCAGTCAGGCCCAGCAGCTGCAGAATGTCGAAATGAAGTTTCAGCTGAGCCTGAAAACCAAAGTCTGGCAAGGGGTTTTCGGTGACGTCGGCGATCTATGGATTGGCTATACGCAGTCATCGCGCTGGCAGGTCTACAACAAAGCGGTATCGCGACCGTTCCGTGAAACCAATTACGAGCCCGAGGCACTGCTGGTGTTCCATACCGACTACCAACTGCTGGGCTGGAATGGTCGCATGCTTGGCGTTGGTATCGACCATCAGTCCAATGGTCAATCCAATCCGCTTTCGCGCAGTTGGAACCGGGTGATGCTACCGATCGGTTTCGATCGCGATGGCTGGAGCGTGATGGTGCGGCCGTGGTGGCGTATTCCAGAAGACCGCAAGACCGACGACAACCCGAATATCAGCGACTACATCGGCCGCGGCGATATACAAATCGTACGCGAATGGAACGGCCAGGAGTTCGGCCTGATGGTTCGCCACTCGCTGCGTGGCGGCAGCCGCAGTCACGGCGCCGGGCAATTCACCTGGAGCTTCCCTGTGGTCGGCAATCTGCGCGGCTACGTGGAACTGTTCAAGGGCTATGGCGAAAGTATGATCGACTACAACCATAACGCGACCTATCTGGGCATCGGTGTGTCATTGCTCGATTGGTATTGAGGCGCCACAGCCACGCCATAGACGGTAAGAGCCTCCCGTGCGGCTCCTGCCGCCGAGGGCCGCCTCATCGATTAGCGCCACCAGGCTTTTTTCGTGCCGGTAAGTATTTTCAGCATTTGCCCGCGAGCCAACGGCAGCCGAGCGAGCGGGCCAAAACCAAGGTCGCGCAGACCGGCCAGGCCGTCGTGTTGAGATTGGAATAGTGGCGTCAACCAACGGCTCATACCTTGATAGACGCCCAAATGATGCCGCCGCTGACGGTGGTAATCGTGCAAGGCCTCGTCGACACCCCGATGCAGGGACAAGGCATAAGCCAGGGCCTCGGCATCCAGCAACGCCATGTTCACGCCCTGCCCCAGCTGCGGGCTCATCGCATGCGCCGCATCGCCGACGAACACCACCCGCCCCTGCGTGGGCGTGCGTAGCACGACATCGCGATAACGCGCTCGATGCAGTTGCTGCGGCGATTGAATATCGGCCAGCAAAGGGAGCGCTTCCGGCCACAACGTCGCCACACGTTCGCGCATGCGTTGCAGTGCCGGATGGTCAAACGTATCGACCTGATCGCCTGGCAGACTGAAGAAAAACGTCAGCCATTGGCCGTCCCGATCGGCACGTCGCCCCACTGGCAGCAAACCGATCATCTCGCGGGTGCCAGCGTAGCGTTGACGCAACTCGGTGACGTGTGGCCATGTGTCGGCGGGAAGCAAACACCATACGGCGCCCCATGGGTACATCGACTGTCGTTTTACGACGTCAGGCGTACTCTGCCGCAGGCGTGAATGCGCACCGTCGGCGGCAATGATCAGATCGAAGGGCCCATGCAGAAGACCTGCGCTGTCCCGTAACCGATCGCCGCTTTCAGCGACCGCCTCGATACAAACCCCGGCATGAATCCGCGATGCATAGGCGTAGGCATCACGCAAGACTGTAAACAGACTTCCACGGGTCAATCCTAGGCCAAAACAATCAGGTGCGTGCTCGGCATAACGCATATCCATTACGTCTCGGCCACGCCCGTTGCAGCCGTGCAGCCGCTCAATACGCTGGCCGCGAGCCAGCACCTGCTCCGCCAAACCCAGCGAGGCCAGTACGCGCAAACCAGTGGGTTGCAACAGAAAGCCCGCCCCGGCAGGTCCGGGCGCAGCCGCCTGCTCGAATACACTGAGCTGGTGACCCTGGGCGGATAACAATAAGGCAGCGGCCTGACCGGCGACGCCATAGCCGACGATGGCGATGCGCAAGCTTCCTTGCATAGGCTGGCCTCGAGTCGAGTTTCAATGACGGCAGCGGCAGCCGTTCTTTCTGTAGGCAGCGGCTGCAACCGAAGCTGCAGCCGCTATGAAGCATGACGCTATAAAACTTGATGCTGCACAGCGTGCAGACCCTGGCTTGCCTCGATCGTCTGCGCCATCAAGAGCGGCGGATCGAGGCAGCTTGCCGCTTAGTGGTGGTGACCACCCTCGCCGTGCACGTGACCATGGGCCAGTTCTTCTTCGCTGGCCGCGCGCACGCTGACGACTTCGATTGCAAAATGCAGCGTCTGGCCGGCCAACGGATGATTGCCGTCGATGTGCACCTTGCCGTCTTCGACCTTGGTCACGGTGACGTTGATCACGCCCTGCGGACCACGACCCTGGAACTGCATGCCCGGCTGGATATCTTCCACCCCCTGGAATGCCTCCATCGGCACTTCTTGGATCAGCTCGGCATGATGCTCGCCATAACCTTCGGCGGCAGCCACGTCGACCTTGAACTGATCGCCGGCCTGACGGCCTTCCATCGCGCTCTCCAGGCCCGGCACGATCTGCCCGCTGCCGTGCATATAGGTCAACGGCTCACGGCCGTCGGAGCTATCGATAACCTGACCTTGATCGTCGGTCAGCGTGTAATTGAAAGAGGCGACGGTGTTTTGGGCAATCTGCATAACGTGCTCACGGCGAGATAAAGGGGCCGGCGTCGACCGGCATGAGCGTCGTAGTCTAACATTCATGCCAGCCAGAGGCCGAATCACACGGCCTTGGGGCATGCAAGAATGCGCCTCCACCGCTTGTAGAAAGCCATGTCCTCGCTACTCGATTCCTGGCAGCACCGCCCTACCCATCAACGGGTCTGGGCCATGGCCGTACCGATGATCCTGTCCAATCTGACCGTGCCGCTGGTGGCGCTGGTCGACAGCGCGGTAGCCGGTCACCTGCCGCAAACCCAGGATCTGGGTGCGGTGGCGATAGGCAGTGCCGTCTATGCCTTGCCGGTATGGAGCCTGGGCTTTTTGCGCATGGGCACCACCGGTTTTGCCGCGCAGGCCGCGG
This sequence comes from Dyella silvatica, assembly GCF_026283955.1. Taxonomy (GTDB): domain Bacteria; phylum Pseudomonadota; class Gammaproteobacteria; order Xanthomonadales; family Rhodanobacteraceae; genus Dyella_C; species Dyella_C silvatica. The sequence continues at coordinate 13,926 of NZ_JAPDPE010000118.1, forward strand.
GTGCCGGCGATGGCTCGGCACTGCGCACGGTGCAGGCGCAGGCCTTGCTGCTGGCGGCCATGCTGGGAGTCGCCGCCAGCCTGCTGATGCTGCCGTTGCTGCCCTCGCTGCTGGGGCTGATGCATTCAAGCCCGGCGCTGGAAATCCGTGGCCTGGATTATCTGCACCTGCGCCTGCTCGGTTTGCCCGCGGCCTTGCTCAACTACGCGCTGGCCGGCTGGTTTATCGGCGCGCAAAACACACGCACGACCCTGGCCCTGTTATTGGTCACCAATCTAGTCAACATCGGCCTGAACCTGCTGTTCGTGCTGGGCTTCCACTGGGGGGTGCAAGGTATTGCGCTGGCCTCGGCCGGCGGCGAATGGTGCGGCACGATTTATGGTTTGTGGCGCGCCCGCCACGCCGTGCGAAAGCTCAGCGGGCAGATCGACTGGACCGCCATGCGCAGCCTGGCGCATTGGCGTCCGCTGCTGATGGTCAACCGCGATATTTTCTTGCGCACGCTGATTCTCGAGGGGGTATTTTTCAGCATCTCGGTGATGGGCGCCCGGCTCGGCGACACCACCGTCGCCGCCAATGCGCTGCTATTGAATGGCTTGATGCTGGCCGCGTTTGGCCTGGATGGGTTGGCCAATGCGGTCGAGGCGCTGTGCGGACATGCCATTGGCGCCCGCGACCCGCTGGCGATGCATCGGGCCCTGGTGGTTGCCAGTGGCTGGTCATTCTTAGGCAGCCTGGGTTTTGTCTTGTTGTTCGCCCTGGGCGGCAGGCTGTTTGTCGACGTCCAAACCAATCTGCCTGACGTCCGTGCGGCGGCATATCACTATCTGCCTTGGCTAGCTGCCCTGCCCTTGGTGGCCGTGTGGAGTTATCTGCTGGATGGCTTGTTCATCGGCGCCACCCGGGCACGTGAAATGCGTGACTGCATGCTGGTCTCGGTCTTGTTGTTTCTGCTGCTTGCGTGGCTGAGTCGCGGCTGGGGCAATCATGGCCTGTGGCTGGCCTTTCTCACCTTTATGGCCATGCGCGGCCTGAGCCTGGGCCTGGTCGGTTGGCGTCTGCAGCAACGCCGGGCATGGATGGCCTGACCGGCATCGGCAATACTTGCCGCATGAAAAGCCTCTCCCTGAACCGGCTTCGCTCTATCGCCTACACCTGCGTGATGCTTACCGCCGTGCTGGCGTTGCCTATCGACAGTGCCGCGCGCAGCGCCGCGAAGGCGCCCGCAAACAAGATCAATGCCAGCCTGCCGCTGGCGGCGCAAATCGACGAGCAAATCAACCAACCCCGCTTTGCCACCGCCAGCTGGGGCATCGCGGTGGTTTCGCTGGATACCGGCCGTACGCTTTATACCCATCAAGCCGATCAGCTGTTTCAGCTGGCCTCTACCGCCAAACTGTTCACTGCCGCACTGACCTTGAGCGAGCTCAGTGCGGACAGCCGCGTTAGCACCCGCCTGCTGGCAGGCGATGGCCTACACAACGGTCAACTGCAAGGCCCTTTGATTTTGTATGGCATGGGCGACCCGACCCTGGGCGCCGATACTGCCACCTTGAACTGGGCCGATCAGCTGGCCACGCAACTGGCCGAGCGTGGCGTACGCCTGGTCCACGGTGACTTGATCGCCGACGACACTTTTTTTGCCAGCCCGCCGATGGGCTCCGGCTGGGAGGCGATCGACTTACAAAGCTGGTTCGCCGTACCGACTTCCGCGCTAAGCGTGCAAGACAACCAGGTCGACGTCACGGTCAGCCCCGGCCGCGCCGAAGGCGAATCGGCCGTGCTGGCATTCGATCCACCGGACGCGCTACCCACGGTGATCAATCAACTGACCACCAGCGCACCGCACAGCCGCAATGACATCAACCTGTACCGCGCGCCGGGCGCCGATACCTTGAATGCTTTTGGCAACATCGCCGTGCGGACTCCAGCGCAAGGCTTCAAGCTCGCGGTGCCCGACCCGGCCTTGCTCGCCGGCATGCAATTGCTGCAGGCACTGGCTCGCCACGGCATTCACGTGGATGGCAAGGTGCAAACACGGCATTGGCCGCAAAGCAGCGCAAGTTTGCGTGAGGGGACAAGCACGGTCGCCGAGGTGCAATCCCCAACCGTCGGGCAGATTCTCCAGCTCGGCCTGAAGCACTCGCAAAACCTTTATATGCAGAACCTGTTGCTGCTTGCCGGCACCAAGGCACAAGCCGATGCCATGCAGGACCCAGCGCCGCCGACCGGCTTCGTTACCACCGAAGCCTGGGGTATCCGGGCGCTGCGGCAATTGCTCGACCGCATCGGCATTCCAGCCTCGGCAAGCATGATCGAAGAAGGCACCGGCCTGTCGCGGCGCAACCTGGCGACGCCCAATGCCATGACCCGCCTGCTGGGCTTTCTCGCCAGCCAACCTTATGCGGCCACGCTGCACGATATGCTGCCGATTGCCGGTATAGACGGCACCCTGCAGTGGCGCCTGCGCAATACCCCGGCAAGCAACAACGTGCACGCCAAAACCGGCAGCATGAGCCAGGTGCACGCCCTGGCCGGCTACGTCACCAGCGCCGCCGGCGAACACCTTGCGTTCGCCATCATGCTCAACAACTACGAGCCGCCGGCTGGCGCCCCCAGTGCCAGCCGCGACCTGGATGTGATCGCGGTGCTGCTGGCGAACCTGCGGACGCATAACTGAGCCGACGCCGCACCGCGCATCCCGCCTCGTGGGGACGATCGATCGCTCATCGGCGATCCTGTTTGCAATGCGTCATGCGGCAAGCCTGCGCTTGGGATAGTGTTTCGCCACCGGCGACGGCCACCACCATCATCCCCCATGTCCACACGCTGCTTCTGCATGGCCTTGCTGCTCAGCCTCGCGCCAGTTTTCGCGCATGCGGCTGATGA
>NZ_JAPDPE010000119.1 GCF_026283955.1 Dyella silvatica
GTGATAGGCAATGCGGTGTTTCTCAACCAGGGCGATGAAGTCGGCGGGCGTATAACGCGCCAAGGCGGATTTGGCGAAGTGCGGATTACCCGAGAGATAGTTGGCCGGGGTTACCCCCAGATTGGTGAAATTGCAGCGCCCGCCACCGGACATCAGAATCTTCTTGCCGACCTTGTTCGCATGATCCACCACCAAGACGCGGCGACCGCGCTGACCTGCAACGATGGCGCACATCAAGCCCGCGGCGCCCGCGCCGATCACCAATACATCTACTTTCACGCGCTCACCAACGACATATCCCGCTCCAACGGCGTTAAACGGCGCCATTATCCATCAAGCTCTCTCAAGCAGTCCGCTCTGACCGACAGCGCTTGATCTGCCAGCTCACATCGCTTGGCTTACACTTCCCACCTCAAACGCAACCCGAGTCTTTGCCATGCCTTCTTTTGATGTGATCTCCGAAGTCGACAAGCACGAACTGACCAACGCGGTCGATCAAGCCAATCGCGAGCTGTCCACCCGCTTCGATTTCAAGGGCAGCGATGCGCGGTTCGAGCTGGATACCTTCACGATCAACCAGATCGCTCCCAGCGAGTTTCAGCTGCAGCAGATGCTGGATATTTTGCGCGGGCGGCTGGTGGCGCGAAAAATCGATATTCGCGCCCTGGACATTGCCGATCCGGAAGTGAACCTTGGTGGCGCGCGGCAGAAAATCACGGTCAAGCAAGGCATCGAGCAACCCGTCGCCAAGAAATTGGTCGCGTCGCTGAAAGAGGCCAAGCTCAAGGTCGAAGCACAGATCAACGGCGACAAGCTGCGGGTTACCGGCAAAAAACGTGACGATCTACAACTGGCCATGGCCACCCTGCGCAAGGCAGACGTGGAGCTTCCGTTGCAATTTGATAACTTCCGCGACTAAAAACCTGCCGCCTCTAGCGCATACCACTCCCTTGCCGGCAGGCCATGCTCGCAAGGGATACCGTCTCGTAGAAACCGGCCATCGATGGATGGCTCAAGCCTGCCCGGCCACGATGTTTACGCTCAACGCGATGATGAATACGTTGAAGAAAAAGGCGATCACGCCGTGCAGCAGCGCGATGCGGCGCAGATAACGGCCGGTAATTTGCACATCGGAAACCTGAAAGGTCATGCCGATCACAATGGCGAAATAGGCGAAATCCCAATAATCCGGCAACGGCGTCTCAGGAAACTGAAGCCCCGTATGCTGCTTGCCGTGGTCGCCGTAGTAGCCGTGCGCGTAGTGCATGGCGAACATGGTGTTCATGAACAACCACGACAACACGATACTGATCGCCGCCAACACGATCGCCTGCACGCCACCGCCCTTGGCCGCATGCAGTTCGGTGCCCAATGCCACCAGCACCACCGCCGTCAACGCCACGCTGCTCCATAAAACACCCCAGCGCCCGGCATCTTGCACGCGTGCCTGGCTACCGATCCGTTCCGGCGTCGCCTGGCTAAACAACCAGGCCAGCATGCTAAGAAAAACCACCGCGCCCAGATCAAAACCCAGCAGCAACGCCAGGGAGGGGCGCAAGCCGAACCACATCAGCAAGCCAGTGGCCATGATGAAGATGCCGCCTGACATGGTAAATCGTGGCCGTGCCCGCAACGCATGAAAAGGACGCCAACGCCGTTTACGGGCCACAGTGGAACTGTTCAGGGGCGGAGAATCGCTCATACCCGGCTCATGTCAGCAAATCGGCGTAATCGGAATGCCGCTGCACCCACACCGCCGAGTAAGAACAGGCAGGGATGACCTTCCATTGTGCCGCCCTGGCGGTGTCCATCGCCGTACGCACCAACTCGGATGCAATCCCCCGGCCACCGACAGCCGGCGGTACCACCGTGTGGGTTATGGTCATGACGTTGTCGCTCAGCGTGTAATCCAAAATGCACGACACGCCATCCACGACGACTTCAAAACGGTGTTCCCCGGGGTTGTGGCTGATCTCAATCGACATAAGTGGCTCTGGGGCAGATGGCAGGGGCACAGCATAGGTCAGGCGCGTGCCGGCTGTGAATGTCTCAGCCATTGACGACCAAGGCTTGCCGCGACAGATCCGCGCCGCGCCGCTGGCGTACCGCATCGGCCAACCGCTCCAGCACCTGCACGGACGACTCCCAGCCCAGGCAACCGTCGGTAATGCTTTGGCCATAAACCGGTTCACGGCCCGGCTCAAGATCTTGCCTGCCGCCGATCAAGTGGCTCTCGATCATTACGCCAATGATGCGTTGCTCGCCCAGCTCAAGCTGTGCAGCAATGGCATCGATGACCTTCGGCTGGTTTTCTGCCTGCTTGCCACTATTGGCGTGACTGGCGTCAATCATGACGCGCTCCGGCAGGCCGCCCTTGCCCATGGCGGCACACGCCGCGGCAACGCTGGCCGCGTCGTAATTCGGCACGCTGCCGCCACGCAGAATCAGATGGCAATCCTGGTTGCCGGTGGTCGCCGCAATCGCGGTCTGGCCGTCCTTGGTCACCGCCATGAAATGATGCGGCTGGGAGGCCGCCTGCACCGCATCCACGGCAATTTTCACGTTGCCGTCCGTGCCGTTCTTGAAACCCACCGGACAAGACAGGCCCGATGCCAATTCACGATGCACCTGACTTTCTGTCGTACGTGCGCCGATCGCCCCCCAAGCAACCAGGTCGGCGATGTATTGCGGGGTGATCATGTCGAGAAATTCACAGCCAGCGGGCAAACCGAGCTCATTGATGTCACGCAACAAGCCACGCGCAAGGCGCAGCCCCTTGTCGATCTGAAAACTGCCATCGAGATCGGGATCGTTGATCAGCCCCTTCCAGCCCACCGTTGTGCGCGGCTTCTCGAAATACACCCGCATCACAATTTCCAGCTCATCGGCAAAGCGCTCGCGCTGCGCCGCCAACCGCGCGGCATATTCAAGCGCGGCGCGCGTATCGTGGATCGAGCATGGGCCAATCACCACGGCCAGACGGTCGTCGACGCCGGTAAGAATGCGATGCAAGGCTTCGCGTGAAGTGGCCACCGTGCTGGCGGCCTTGTCGCTGATTGCGCCATCGCGCATTACTTCGGCCGGGGTACTGAGTCGGGTAATCGCACGTATGCGTAAGTCATCGGTATGGCGGGTCACGTCGGGCTCCTTGGGTTAGGGTCCAGTGGCAGCCATGAAAAAAGCCGCCAGTGGAAGGCTGGCGGCTTTCGGGGTGTTGATCTTTAAGTGTCTTACGACGATCGCGCCCGTACCTCCGCCTGTGGCTTCGGATAGCCGTAAAACCAGAAATACAGGTTGGCGGGGGTGAACGTCATGGCGGCTAGTGATAACACAATCCGAAGGCTGCGCAAACTCCTGGGATAAACTCGCCTCATGTCTTCCCCCTGGCAACTATTGACCCGCCCCGCCCGCGAACCGATTCGACGCTGGGTGCTGAGCGCCTTTCCGCGCCATACCGGTGGCGGCCCGATCGACTACGACCATCCGCACGGCGACCCCGGCCTGTTTGGCCCCGGCAGCGCCGTGTGGCGGGTGTATTCGGACTTCCCCGGCATGTTGGCCGGCGGACTCGCCGCCTTGATGTTGCAAACCTTGCATCCATTGGCGCTGGCCGGGGTATGGGACCACTCGAATTTTCGCGGCGACTTGCTCGGCCGGCTACGCCGCACTACGGCCTTTGTCGGCGGCACGGCTTATGCGCCACGTGAGCAGGCCGAAGCGTTGATTGAACGCGTCCGAAAAATTCACACCCAGGTACGCGGCCAGGCCGAAGATGGACGTCCATATGCTGCTGACGACCCGGACCTGTTGACCTGGGTGCATGTCACCGAGGCCTATAGCTTTTTGCAGGGCTATCGCCAATACAGCACCATGCAGCTGCCGACTAACGCCGCCGATCGTTATTACGATGAAACGCGCCGGGTGGCCGAAGCCTTGGGCGCGCGGCAGGTGCCTCGTTCAGAGGCAGAGGTCGACGCCTACCTGCAAAAAATACAGCCCGAACTGGAGTACAGCGAGCGTTCCCGGGTGGTGTTGCGGGTGTTATCCAGGGTGCGCCTGCCCGTCCCCGCGGCCGGCCTGACCCGCGATGTGTTTCTGCATGCTGGGGCGGCCCTGCTACCGCCGTGGGCCACTAGCCTGCTGCAGCGCACACCGATGCAGCAGGCGCAAGCGCGCCTGGCCGCCCGCGCGTTGCGCTCGCTGGCGCCGGCATTTCGCGCAGCGCTGAGCGACGGCATCGCCAGTCGCGCCTGCCTTCGGGTCGGTGCGTCGCCGGACATCCTGCAGCAGTGGCGCTGATCTTTGCCTCCCATTGACAGCTCGCAACGTTCAGCTAACGTCGTTGGCCGGAGACCACCACGCAGGTTCCAGGATGGCCAAGCTGATTCCGAGCCGTAATAGCTGCCTGCCGCGCATGACCAGCGGCGAGAAGCGTGTTTCCGAGCGGCTCGAACAAAAACTCGAAGACGATTATCTGCTCTGGTACGACGTACCGATCGGGCCCAAGCAGCGCCGTCCGGATTTTGTCGTTTTCCACCCGCGCCGGGGCCTGCTGGTACTGGAGGTCAAAGACTGGAAGCCGGAAACCGTGCAGCAGGCGGACCGCACCCAGTTCACCCTGCTGACGCCGAGCAGCAGCGTCAAAGAACACAACCCGCTGATGCAGGCGCGCGATTGCGCCACCGAGATCTACAAAGTGCTGCAACGCGACCCCGCGCTGCGCTACCCGATGGGCCATGCTTACGCCGGTAAATTGCTGATGCCGTGGGGCTACGGTGTCGTACTCAGCAATATCAGCCGCAAACATTTCATCGCTGCCGAGCTGGGTGAAGTGATCCCCGCGCATCTGGTGATCTGCCAGGACGAAATCTACGAAGCGGTCGAGGCCGAAGCCTTTCAGGAACGGCTATGGGCGATGTTTCCGCAGGTGTTCCCTACCACCCTGACCTTGCCGCAGATCGATCGCGTGCGCTGGCATCTGTTTCCCGAGATCCGGGTCGAGCCGGGCGATGGCCAGTTCGGCCTGTTTGCCAGCAGCCAGAACCCTGATGCGCAGGCGCTGGAAATCCCCGAGCTGATCAAGGTGATGGATGCACAACAGGAGCTGCTGGCACGTTCCCTGGGCGACGAGCACCGCATCATCCATGGCGTCGCCGGCTCCGGTAAAACGATGATTCTCGGCTTTCGCGCGATGCAGCTGGCACGTGCGTTATCCAAGCCGATCCTGGTGCTTTGCTACAACAAAACCCTGGCGGCGCGGCTCGACCAATTAATGGGCGAGCGCGGGCTCAGCGACAAAGTGCAGGTGTACAACTTCCATAAGTGGTGCCGGAAAATGCTCACGGCCTACCACGTGCCCCTACCGGCGGATGGCCCTGATTTCGCCGATGCCTTGCCACCGGCCGTGATCGGCGGCGTGGACAGCGGCCAGATACCGCGCTTTCAGTACGGTGCCGTGCTGGTTGACGAAGGCCACGATTTCGAGCCCGATTGGTACAAGCTGATCGTGCAGATGATCGACCCCAACACCAATTCGCTACTGGTGCTGTACGACGACGCGCAAAACATCTACGGCAAACCTGGACGCCGGCAGATCAGCTGGAAAAGCCTGGGCGTGCAGGCGCAGGGCCGCACCACCATTCTCAAGCTCAACTACCGCAATACGCTGGAAATCCTCGCCGTCGCGCGCGGGTTCGCCAATGAGCTGCTGCGTGAGCGCAGCGATGAAGACGATGGCGTGCCGCTGATCGCCCCCGAAAGCGCCGGTCGCCGCGGCGCCCTGCCCGAGCTGATCCGGGTTGAACGCACGGCCGAGCAATTGTCGGCCATCATCGAGCGGCTGCGCAGCGAACACGCCAACGGCCGCTGCTTCTCCGATATGGCGGTGATTTATCGCAACGGCTGGGAAGGCGAAAAACTGCATGAGGCGCTTAAGCGTGCGGAGATTCCCAGCCGCCTCGCCGACAGCAACGGCAAAAGCTCGCTGTTCGTGGTCGAAGACGCGGTCAAGCTGGTCACCATGCACTCCAGCAAAGGCCTGGAGTTTCCGCTGGTCATCATTCCCGGCCTCGGCTCCTTGCCCAAACCCGGTAAAGACGAAGCCGAGGAGGCCCGCCTGCTCTACGTCGCCATGACCCGTGCCACTGAGCGGCTGGTGATGATTCATCACGAAGACTCGGTATTCAGCGCACGTATTCGCACCTCGATCAACGAGGTGCAAGGGCAGTTGCAACAGCTCGTATATTGAAGCTGAACTTGTTGCCGCCGCTCTCTTGTACGGCAAGCACAACAAGCTCACAGTGGACCGCGCGCAGCGGCTTTGGCTGCGCGCGCTGGCAAGGTCATCAATCACTGGACCATCCCTCCACTGGAGGCCGCATCGATGAAACGTCTTGCATGGCTGACTGTGTTGTCGCTTACGCTCGCCCTACCCGCGTTTGCTCAAGCCCAGGAAAGCATCGTCATCGGCGATGTAAATCTCTTTGCCGGGCCTGATACGGATTACCCGAACCTTGGTGTGCTTGCCGCCGGCACCCCTATCGACGTGCAAGGATGCACCGAAGACTACGAATGGTGCGATGTGATCGTCGGCGGCGATCGCGGCTGGGTCGCCGCCAACTACATTCAATACATCTACCAAAGCCAGCCGGTGATCGTCGAACAGTACGGCAGCCGCATCGGCGTACCGATCGTCGGCTTTGTCATCGGCACATACTGGGGCAATTACTACCGCAACCGCCCGTTCTTCCGCCAGCGCGACTATTGGTATCGCCGGCCGATCATCAGCCGGCCGCCGCCACGGCCACAACCCGGCTGGGGGCCACGGCCGCCATACCCTGGATTTCGCCCACCCGGCCAAGACGTACGCCCGCCGCCCGGCCAATGGAACCGCCCCTCACCCGGACCGGGCGATGGACGACCCGGCTATGGCAATCGGCCAGCGCCCGGGCGCGGCAACGATAACCGTCCGCCGCGCCGTGACAATGACAACCGCCCGCCAGCTGAGGGGCAACGGCCGGCGCCAAGCAACGGCAATTAAGCGACGCACCGCTCACATGTGTTGTACAAAACGCCACGGAGCAGCGTGGCGTTTTCTTTACCTCGGCAGCGGATAAAGGCGAACGGCTTACTCGCGCCCCGATTCAGGCAAACGTCGGCGTGATGGCCACGGCCACCAGCCATGTCCGCGTTGCGCGTAAGCATCCGCAGCGCGTTCGAACCGATTGCGCACGCTAATACCACCGCACAACAGGTATAGCGGCAAAAACAACGGACCCAGCACCATGTATTGATACACATGCGCACGTTCGTGATCGGCCAGGCTCACCGATGCCTCCGTGCACAGACCCGCACGATGCGCGTAAGTAAGGCAGCGCACATCCAGGTCATTGCCGGTGTGCAAAATCACATTGCCCAAGGTCAAGGCGCCGCCTGCGCCCCATGGCCAATGTCGAAATACCAGCGCAAATTCGCTTGCACTCCAGCGGGCACGCACACCAAAAGCAAAACCCAATCCGCCTACCAGCAGGCCGATCAAGGTATTGGGCAACGTCCACAACGCACCGAGGCCAAACAGGCCGAATCGTGCCATGGCTTGCATGCGCGTCGGGGCAGAACGTGCAAACACGGCATCTCCCTCACTTATCGCGATAACAGGTTACGAACTACACGACAGCATGGAGCAACCAGCCTTATGGCGCGCCCAATCCGGTCGTTTCTGTGCGTAATGCTCGCGTCCCGGCTGGTCGTCATACGGGTGGCGCAGCACCTCCAGCAACTCGTCGATAGCTTCGACATCGCCTTGTTCGGCGCGATCGATCGCCTGCTGCGCCAGATAATTGCGCAACACGTAACGCGGGTTGGCCGCCTGCATGCGGGCATGCCGTTGCTCAGCCGAGAGTGAATCATCGGCGACACGTGCGGCATAGGTTTGCAGCCAGGCCTGAAACGCCGGCTCGGCATCGCGCCGTTTCGAATCGTCGTAAAAAGCCTCATGCAGCGGCAGCAAGCTGGGCGCGAGCATATCGACCGTGCTCAATCCACGAAAAAACAGTGTCATATCGACTTCAGCCTGCTGCAACAAATCATGCAGCGCATCCATCAATGTCACGTCGTCATCGCGGCACTCGGCCAAACCGAGCTTGGCGGCAATCGTCGAACGATCCAATGCCGCATAGACCGCGACATAACGATCCAGCCCCGCCTGCAAGGCTTCGATGCCAGTGAACAAGGGTGCCAACGCTGCCGCCAGCCGGCTCAAATTCCACCACGCCACGTTGGGCTGTTGACCAAAACGATAACGACGACGATTGGCGTCGGTGGTATTGGGCGTCCAATCCTGATCGAAGTTATCGATCCAGCCGTAAGGACCGTAGTCGATGGTAAGACCGAGAATCGACATGTTGTCGGTGTTCATTACGCCGTGCACAAAACCGACCCGCATCCAATGCGCCACCATAACCGCCGTGCGCTCGCATATCTGACCAAACCATTCGGCATACAGCGCCTCGCCCTCGCCGCTCAGCTCAGCGAAATCGCGACGTATGGTGAAATCGACCAGCTGACGCAATAAACCCACATCGCCACGCGACGCTGGCAATTCAAAATTTCCGAAACGGATAAACGATGGCGCCACCCGGCACACGATGGCGCCCGGCTCATCGCCGGGATGGCCGTCGTAAAACATGTCACGCACGACTTTGTCGCCGGTGCTGAGCAGACTCAAGGCGCGTGTCGTCGGCACACCGAGATGATGCATCGCCTCGCTGCACAAAAATTCGCGCAGCGAAGAGCGCAATACGGCGCGGCCGTCTGCGCCACGCGAATAAGGGGTCGGCCCAGCGCCCTTTAGCTGCAACTCCCAACGCTGGCCGGCCGCAGTGATGGTTTCGCCCAGGGAAATAGCCCGGCCATCGCCCAGTTGCCCGGCCCAGACCCCAAATTGATGGCCGCCATAATTGGCCGCATAGGGCTGCATACCCTTGAGCAGGCGGTTGCCGCTGAAGGCCAAGGCAAACTCGGGGCTTGCCAGATCGGCATCGCTAAAGCCCAGCGTTTGGGCCATTTCGGCCGAATACGCCAACACCCGAGGTGCCATCACCGGGGTCGGTTGCACCAGCGAATACAGCGCACCCTCGACTTGCCGCGGCTGCGATCCCTCCGCTGTATCACCAGGCAGTTCACGGACAAACGTATTGTCGAAATGTAGCTCGTACATGCGTTCTCAGGCCCTAGGAATACTGCGCTCGATATGGGGGCGCATCGCTGCCAGCCAATCCATCACGAAATCAACCAAAACGCGCGCCATTGGCCTTGGCGGCCGACTCCGCGAATCATAGACGCATAGCGGCTATAGTCGTCATTCCCCGCTCAGCGACTGAACCGTATGACCGTGCCCTCATCAGCCCATCCCTTCATCACGGCCGGGATACAACCCGACGATCTGCCTTATATCGAAGCAACCCGGCAATGGGTGGAGCGTGCGGTGGTCGGGCTTAACCTGTGCCCGTTCGCGCGAGCACCGCTGATCCAGCAGAAGATTCGTTTTGTCGTAAGCCACGCGCGCGATAACGACAGTTTGCTCGACGATTTATGCGGAGAGTTGCAAAGTCTCGCCGCTGCTGAGGCGAACGACTGCGAGACGACCTTGCTTATTCATCCGTTCGTCCTGGCTGATTTTCTCGACTACAACGATTTCCTCGATGTCGCCGATGTGGCGGTGGACACCCTGGGGCTGGAAGGCGAGTTGCAAGTCGCCAGCTTTCATCCGCTTTATCAGTTCGCCGACAGCGCCATCGACGACATCGAAAACTTCAGCAATCGCTCACCCTACCCCACCTTGCATCTGCTGCGCGAAGCCAGCGTCGAGCGCGCGATGGACGCGATGACCGATACCGACGAAATTTTTCGTCGCAATGCCGATACCCTGAAACGATTAGGGCCTGAAGGCTGGCATGCCTTGTGGCGCGATGAAAAGCACTGATTAAAACGCCTGTTCATGCTCGCCGGGACGATTGCCATCATACTGGCGAGTGAAAAATATCCCCGACCCCTACGCAGAAAGCGTTGATCCGAGCGTGCAATGCACGTCCTGCGAAGCGGTTTGCTGTCGCCTTACCGTCGTCCTGTTACCCGACGATCACGTGCCGGAATGGCTGATCCACCGTGATGAACACGGCATGGAAACGCTGGCCAAAAACGAAGAAGGCTGGTGTGTCGCGGTCGATCCCGACAAGCTTTGCTGCAGCATTTACGAAGACCGCCCTACCATTTGTCGAAAATTCGCCATGGGCAGCCCCGGTTGCCGCGATGCGCGAATGGAGTGGCGCAATCACTACGCGATTCCCACACCCGTCGTCTTGATCTGAGTGATGCAAAGCGCACGGCGTAGGCACCGCCTACGCCGTCGGTGGAGTGGCAAAAAGCAGCGCGATATCGTCGGCATCCAGGGCGCGCCATTCGCCCAGCGGCAGGTCGCCCAGCGTCAGCCCTCCCACCGACACCCGGTGCAAGCTTTCCACGTGATTGCCTGCCGCAGCAAACATGCGGCGCACTTGATGATAACGGCCCTCAATCATCGCCAAACGGGCGCAGCGCGGCTCCAGCACCTGCAATTGCGCCGGCGCCAGCGGCTCTTTCTCGGATTCCAGCATCATCTCGCCGCTGGCAAACCATGCCGCTTCATCGCCGCGCAAATCCTGCGCAAGCGTCGCTTCATAAACCTTGGTCACCTGGGCACGCGGCGAGATGATTCTGTGCAACAACGCGCCATCGTCAGTGAACAACAACATGCCTGACGTATCGCGATCAAGACGACCCACGGTGGACAAGGCCGGATCGCGCATGCGGTAGCGCAGCGGCAGCAAGTCATAAACCACGCGACCGGTATCCTTGCGCGAGCAAGTAACCCCCAGGGGCTTGTTCATCATCAAGGTCAGGCCAAACGGCGGATCGAGCGGTTCGTCGTCCACGCGAATATGTTCGTGCGGCACTTTGTCATCGGCATACAGCACCTCGCCGTCCGGGTCGGTGATGCGTCCTTCGCGAAACATCGACGTGACATCTTTGCGGCTGCCGTAGCCCAGATTGGCGATCAGCTTGACCAACTTCATGCGCGCACCCCACTTGCTTCAATCACTTTGAAACCTTCTTCTATCGCTACGGTATGTACTTGAGAAAAACGCGCAGACAGCGTCGCTTCGTAAGGCAGATGCCGATTGGCTACCAGCCAGAAACAGCCATCGGGCCGCAAGGCATCCGCAGCGGCATGAATAAAAGCGCGCCCCAGATCGGGCAGATCGGCACGCCCTTGATGAAACGGTGGATTGCTGACGATGACGTCGTAACGCTTTGGCTGCCCAGGCAACGACAAACCACCGGCGACATCGTGCCAGTGTAGGGAAAACACCGCATGGTCGCCGCGCTCCGTGATGGCACGGGTCAGATTGATCCGTGCGGGCGTCAAGGCACGCGCTTCGGCTTCATACAGATCGATCGAACTCACTTGCGGGCAATGAGCGAGCAACTGGGCGGATAAATAACCGTAACCCGCCCCCAGATCGGCCACGCATCCACGCAAGTTCGCCGGCAAATGCGCCGCCAGCAGAGCCGACGCGGTATCTACCCGGTCCCAGGCATTTTCACGCGGGCTATCCAGTGCCAGCCACTCCTGCTGCAACAAGGCATCGACACCATCGGCTAACGGCTGGGTCCAGAACACCCGGCACTTATGCTTGGATAAATGCCCCACCGGGCCAGCCAGCCGGGACAGATCCGCCTCGCCGGATTTCGCGCCTTCGGTATTCGGCATGCTGGCCAAAACCACGCCGCCGGGCGCGGCGTGTTTGACCGCGCGGGCAAACAGCGCCCGCGCCTCGTCACGTTGGCGCGGCGGCAGTACCAGAACCAGCGGATAACGCTCAGCGTCGTCCAGATCCCCCTGCTGCACCCGTAAGCCGGCATGCGCCAAGGCATCGGCGAACGGCTTGAAACTTTGCTCGCATAGCCAGCCTGCCTGCGCCATCTCGCGCAGGCGAAACCCATCACGTGCACGCAAAAACAACACACGCTTATCCGCAGGCAAGCTCAGTGCGCCAGTCATGAACGGGACAAACAAAGCCTCCAGTGCCACATCGCCAGCGGCAGCGGAGAAAGCGGCAATAGTCACGCGCTGGCCTTCTAGCTGGGGGAAACCCGGCCATTTTACGCATCCGCAGCGATAGCTGCTTGCCCAGCGCATGGGTTAACGTTGCCACATGGCCCGAATGCTCGCCCTGTTAGTGCTGATACTGCTGCCGCTGGCGCTTAGCGAGCCCAAACACGTGCCTGCACCGATGGCCGACCCGGTCGGCTTCAGCGGCACTTATCGCCATGCTGCCGAGCGGCTGCAAATCACCCTCGACGGTCAAACCTACGGACTGAGCATTGAAAGCAGTGGCGGCGCCGATGCCTGCTCATTTAGCGGCCACGGCGAACTAAGCGACGGATTGCTGCAATTCTCACTGGACAACTGGAAACCCAACGCCACGCTGACCGTACGCAAAGCCGATGATCGTGGCGTCGATGTATTCAGCGAACAGGAAGACGACCGCTTCAGTCTGATGTATTTCTGCCGTGGCGGCGCCTCGATCAGCGGCCACTACGCTCCGCTGCAACCTTGATCGCCAGCGCCGCCCACTGGGTGCTTGCCTATACCAGCCTGAGCTGGCTTTCGAAATAACGCGGCTCGCCGCTCAAGGGATCGACAAAGCGCAACACCTGCGCCAGCAATTGCAGCGGCCGGCTGTAATCGTCTTCAGCCGGCTCGGCCAGCGTGGGATAAAACGTGTCATGCAGAATCGGCGCACCAAGAGCCGCCATATGCACACGCAGCTGATGCTTTTTCCCAGTGACCGGCTGCAAGCCGTAACGCCAGTAAGCTTCACTGCGTTCCAGCACATGGATCAATGTCTCGCTATTGGCCGCGCCGGCGATTTCCTGCATCCGGAAAAACGGTTCGCCGGCGACGATGCGTGACTGCCGCAGCAACGGAAAGGATTGCCGCGGCAACGCCGGCGCCAGTGCATGGTATTGCTTGCTGATCCGGCGCTCACGAAATAACCCCTGGTAGGCCGAACGACTTCGCGGATTGGCCGAGAACAGGACCAGCCCAGCGGTCACCCGGTCGATGCGGTGCAAAGGCACCAGATGCGGGTTGTCGAGCCGTCGAATCAACCGTGTTAGCAAGGTCTCTTCGACAAAACCACCCGCCGGCGTCACCGGCAGAAAATGCGGCTTATCCGCCACCACCAAATGCTCGTCGATATGCAGCACATTTTCGCGAAACGGAATCGGCATTTCGTCCGCCACCTCGCGAAAATACTGCACCCGCATTCCCACCCGGTACGGGGTCAACGGGCCTAGCGGCACCCCGTCAGGCCCCAGCACGCGGCCACGTGCCATCCGGTCCAGCCACTGCTCATGGCTGATCGCGGGAAAATGGGCGCACAAACCATCGAGCACGGTGATCCAGCGGCCGGGAGGCAGGTGCAGTGTGCTGGCGGCGATCGATGGCATAACTGCCATTTGAGCACGTACCTCTGGATGGGAGGATAATCGCGCCATTACAGCGAACCATGCCACACCGTGGCAATGTCGCTGTCCGCGAGGCAATGCCATGAAACGATGGCTGAAAACCTTTTGGAGCACCGTGATTTGCGCGGCGCTAAGCATGAGCGCGTTCGCCCAACAGTCCCCCGCCAATACGCAGCATGCGCCAGGCTTCGTGGCGCAGATCGAGTTGAACGGCCCGATCGGCCCAGCGGCGGCGGAGTATTTCGACGATGCCCTGCAACGGGCAAACCACGACGGCGCAAGCGCCATCGTGCTGCGGCTGGACACGCCCGGTGGCTTGTCCGAATCGATGCGGCAAATCATCACCAGCATTCTCGCCTCAAAACTGCCGGTGCTGGGCTATGTGGCGCCTGGCGGTGCACGCGCGGCATCCGCGGGCACCTATATCTTGTACGCCTGCCACCTCGCCGCGATGGCTCCGGCAACTCACCTGGGCGCGGCCACCCCGGTATCGCTTGGCGGCAGCACACCGATGCCTGCCACGTGGAAAAACAACGCGCCGGCATCGTCAACGTCTACCGATAAAACCAACCCCACCGACCAACCCACGGCAAACGATGCCGAAGCCAACAAGGTACTGAACGACGCCATCGCCTCGATCCGTTCGCTGGCGCAGCTGCGCGAGCGCAATGCCGAGTGGGCGGAACAAGCCGTGCGCGGCGCAGCTACCTTGACCGCTGCCGAGGCGCGCGACAAACACGTCATCGATTTTGTCGCCACCGATACGGCGGCCCTGCTCGCCCAGGCCGATGGCCACAGCGTGCGCATAGGCGCGCAGATGCAGGTATTGAAGCTGGCCAACCTGCCGCTGCACCGGTACGCCCCCAGCTGGCGCACACGCTTTCTCGCCATCATCACCAACCCCACCTTCGCCTACGTTCTGCTGCTCGCAGGCATCTACGGGCTGATCCTGGAAGCGTTCCACCCCGGCAGCTTCGTGCCCGGCATCGTCGGCGCCATCTGCCTGTTAATCGGGCTATATGCCTTGCAACTCTTGCCGGTGGACTACGCCGGGCTGGCATTGATGGCGCTGGGCATCGGCCTGCTGGTTACCGAGGCACTGGTGCCGGCGGCCGGGGCCATCGGCGTCGGTGGGTTAGTCGCCTTCGTCATCGGCTCGATCATGCTGTTCGACACCGGCGTCCCCGGTTATGCGGTGAATCTTGGCGTGATCGCAGGGATCGCTTTGTGCGCGGTGATTGTGCTGGCGCTGCTCCTGCGTTTGGTCGCACGCAGCCGCAAGACGCGAGTATTCAACGGCGATGCATTGATGCTGCAAGCCACCGGCGAACTGCTGCAAGCCGTGGCCGCTGGCGGCGAAAGTTGGGCACATGTCCAGGGCGAACGCTGGCGTGTGCATTGCGAGGCGGCGCTTCCCGCCGGTGCGCGCGTGCGGGTGGTTCACCGCCAGGGCTTGCTGCTCTGGGTCACACCCGCATAAATGCGCAAAGGAGACTCTCATGTTTGGATTCTTTGGCATCGTGGTGATTGCAGCGCTGGCGCTGCTGTTCATGTCGATCAAAGTACTGCCGGAATATCAGCGTGGCGTGGTGCTGACGCTAGGCCGCTACACCGGCACCAAGGGCCCCGGCCTGGTGCTTCTGGTCCCCATCGTTCAACGCATGATGCGCGTGGATCTACGCGTTACGGTGATGGACGTACCCCCGCAAGATGTGATCTCGCGCGATAACGTCTCGGTGCGAGTCAACGCCGTGGTTTACTTCCGCGTGGTCGAGCCGGACAAATCCATGCTGCAAGTCGCCAACTTCTTTCAGGCCACCAGCCAACTGGCACAAACCCGCTTGCGCTCCGTGCTAGGCCAGCATGAGCTCGACGAAATCCTCTCCCAGCGCGACTCGATCAACCACAGCCTGCAACAAATTCTCGACGAAGCCACCGACCCCTGGGGCATCAAGATCACCAATGTCGAGATCAAGGATGTCGACCTCAACGACACCATGGTCCGCGCCATCGCCCGCCAGGCCGAGGCCGAGCGTGAGCGGCGTGCCAAGGTGATCCATGCCGAGGGCGAGATGCAGGCTGCCGAGAAGTTGCGCGATGCCGCGGCGATGCTGTCGCAGCAACCGCAGGCGTTGCAGTTGCGTTATCTGCAGACGTTGGCTGATATGTCCAGTAACGGTAAGTCATCGACGATTGTTTTTCCGCTGCCGTTGGATTTGATTACGCCGTTGATTAATGGCTTGCCGCGTAGCTGAGTTTGGTTTCAGTCACGCGGGAGGTTGGTTGATAGCTTCTGCAGTGATTTATGCTTCCGCGAGCTGGCTCGCCTGCGGCGGGCTTTCGAACTCCTGCCGGAGTCCGAGTCACTTTTCTTTGCGTGGCCAAAGAAAAGTAACCCAAAGAAAGGCCATCCCCGCTTGTCGCCCTTCGGGTGCGTGAGGGCTGGCCGGGCTTTTCGACAGGGCTCCTGCCCTGGCGAAAAG
>NZ_JAPDPE010000011.1 GCF_026283955.1 Dyella silvatica
TCGTCGAACGCATGCGTGTCCGCGTACTGCACCGGCTGGCTGATGAAGCCGATGAAGCGCCAGCGGCCGGTTTCCCAGTCTGCCCACGCGGCGTCGAAGGCCTGGCGTACATTCGGGCCGTCTCGCAGCGACACGAAACGTTGCAGGTCGAAGGCGAATTCCTGGCGGCCGATGCGTGCTTTGAAGGTGCTCGCATCAAAGCCGTGGGTATAAGTGAGAAAGGCCAGTCGCAGATCGAGTGGATTCTTGTCGACCGGTGTGGCGGTGCGCTTATGCGCGTCGCGGGCGTCTTCCAGCTGAGTAAACAGCTGCCAGTGCTCGTTGAAGTGGATATCCGCGTGGACTTGCAGGCGCTGGATCAGGTAACTGTCGCTGCGGCCGCCGCCCACGCCAAAACCGGCGGCGTCATTGAATTCCACCCGCTCGCGTAGATTCACGCCTAGCGAGAGATAGCTCGCCGGGTTATCGGCGGAAAGCGCGATGTATTTAAGCGAGTCGCCGGGCTCGGTGCGCCGCGCCGGGTCGGCCAGCGGCGACCAGTTTTCCTGCCAGCGATTGAACAATGGCACCGGTCTCGCCGGTGCCTCACCCACGTTCTGCGCGGTTGCCGCATGCGCGAACAGGGTGGCGGCGACACCGGCGAAAGCGATCCATCGCATCGCGCTTACTTGCCTGCCGCCGCGTAGATCTGTGCGACGTAGTTGCCCGGAAACGCCACCATCGCAAGCTGGCGCCCACCCGCGGTGTAGGGCTCCACCAGCACCTTGGCGCCACTGGCCTTGGCCTTGGCCAAGGTGTCGCTCAAGTTCGCGACTTCGTAACCGGTAAGCTCACGACCATAGGGGTAGGGCAGATGACCATCGCTGACCTGCACCGACATCTTGCCAAAAGTCGACTCGATGCGAACCCGGCGATACGTATCGTTCGGACGTCCGATCTCGATGCCGGGCGCGTGCGCATCGTCGGAAACCACCTTGCCATGCGAGAACGCAAGAAAGCTGTGGATGAATGCATTCGCGCGATCCTTGGACACATAGACGCGGTTCTCCGGCACCGTCTGGAACGCCGCGTAGTTCGGCGCGCTGGTGTGCCAATAGAGCTGCATGTTGACGCCGCCGGGCCACTGGATCACGGCATCGCGGCCGATCGGATCGGGAAAGGTCTCGACGATGACATCGGCGCCAGCGGTACGCGCGGCGCGGATCGCCGCATCCATGTCCTTCACCAGATAACCGGTGCGCTCTGCGCCGAACGGGTGGGGAATGGGCGTCTTGAAGCCGAACAGCGAGACCGTGCCCACCGGCGTCTGCAGCAGTTGCGAAGTCGTGCTGCTGGGCGTGGGTGTGACGGTCGCCACGACCTGCTTGGTGCTTTGCCCGCCGAAGGTGGCGAGGAAGCTCTGCACAAACGCGTCGACCTCGCTGGGATCGACATACACATGGGTGGTGTCGTATTGCGCGCCCACGGCGACTTCAGCCGTGGCCTGCGCGGTACGTGCTTGCAGCGGGGTGACGATGCCGAGCGAAGCCGCGCCGAGCCCGAGGACGGCTGCGAGGGCGAGAGACTTGATACGCATGGGAAGCTCCAGATCAGGGTGACAACAGAAGATCAGTAAATAAAAGTGCCGTCATGTCGACGCGGCACGACGTTCGCGCAAGTCGTGCCATGCCACCAGCAGAAATCCGCCAACCAGGCCGAGATGCTCAAAGAACGTATTGGCCGTCGCTAGCCGTTGCGGCGACGGTAGCTCCCAGAAGCGGGCGGCCATGAAGGTCGCTATCAGCGTGAAGACGGCAAGCACCAAGGCGCCCAGCCAGCGATAGATGCCGCTGAGGATCAACAGCGAAGCGCCGAGCTCAAGCGCGATGGTCATCACGGCGAACAGCGCCGGCGGGGCGAGGCCGAAGTGCTGCATTTCGCCGATGGCACCGCCGAAATCCAGCGCCTTGTCGATGCTGCCTTGTAGATACGCGGCACACAGCAGCAGCAAGGCTATCCAGCGTATGACCGGTGCCGCGAACAGACTGCGCATGGTCATATCGCCCAGCAGGCGCAGCCCAGCGCGCCCCAGAAGGATTTGAGATCGGCGATCGGCAGCTTGCTCGACCACGCCGTGGCGTGATCGTGGCCATGGATACCACAGGCATGGGCGCAAGCGCATGACTGTATGGCCATCTGCCGCACTGCCGCGGCGCCAGTTTTGTCCTCACCCCACGCGGCATAACCGCCAAAGCGGCGTACCGGCGACCAGTCCGGCATGGCTGGCGGAATCGGCGCCTCGTCCAGGTCAGTGAATACACCTGCGGCGTAGACGATCTTGCCGCCGACCATGGTCAGCTCCGAGGTGGTATCGGCGATCTCGCTTTCGGCGCAGGCGAAGAAGTCGCGATCCGGCACCACCAGGTCGGCGAACTGGCCGACCTTGATCTGGCCTTTCTTGCCCACTTCGTTGGAGAACCAGGTGACGTTCTCGGTCCACATGCGCAGCGCGGTCTCGCGATCCAGGCAGTTACGCTGCGGATACAGACGCAAGCCGCCGACGGTGCGGCCGGTGATCAGCCAGGCCAGCGATACCCACGGGTTATACGACGCCACCCGGGTCGCGTCGGTACCGGCCGATACCCGCACGCCTTTCTCCAGGATTTTCGCGACCGGCGGCGTGGCTTCTGCCGCACCCATGCCATAGCGTTCGACGAAGTACTCGCCCTGATAGGCCATGCGGTGCTGCACGGCGATACCGCCGCCGAGCGCCGCGATGCGGTCGATCGACTGCTCCGAGATGGTCTCGGCATGGTCGAAAAACCAGTTCAACCCTTCCAATGGGATGTCTTGGTTCACGCGTTCGAACACATCCAGGGCACGGCTGATGGTTTCGTCATAAGTGGCATGCATGCGCCATGGCCAGCGGTTCTCGGCCAGGATGCGCACCACGCCTTCGAGATCGTCCTCCATCTCCGCTGGCATGTCAGGCCGGGGCTGACGGAAGTCCTCGAAATCCGCCGCCGAGAACACCAGCATCTCGCCAGCGCCGTTGTGGCGGAAGTAATCATCGCCCTGTTTGTACTTGGAGGTGCGCGTCCAATTCAGGAAGTCGTCTTTCTCCGCCTTTGGCTTTTGCGTGAACAGGTTGTAGGCGAGACGGATGGTCAGCTGACCCTCGTCGGCCAGCTGCTGAATCACCGCGTAGTCATCCGGGTAATTCTGCGAACCACCGCCGGCATCGATGGCTCCGGTCACGCCGAGCCGATTAAGCTCGCGCATGAAATGGCGGGTGGAGTTGAGCTGGTAATCGAAAGGCAGCTTGGGGCCGCGTCCGAGCGTGGCATAAAGAATCGAGGCATTGGGCTTGGCCAACAGCAAACCGCTCGGGTTGCCGTCGCTATCGCGGACGATCTGGCCGCCCGGTGGTTCGGGGGTGTCGCGGGTATAGCCGACCGCACGCAGCGCCGCCGCATTGAGCAGGGCGCGATCGTAAAGATGCAACAGAAACACCGGTGTGTCGGGTGCCACGGCATTGAGCTCGTCAATGGTCGGCAAGCGCTTCTCGGCGAACTGGTGTTCGGTGAAGCCGCCGACGACGCGTACCCACTGCGGCGGTGGCGTGATGGCTACCTGTTGCTTGAGCATGGCCATCGCGTCGGACAGCGAACGCACGCCATCCCAGCGTAATTCCAGGTTGTAGTTCAGGCCGCCACGAATGATGTGCAGGTGGTTGTCGATCAGGCCGGGCAGCACCCGGCGACCTTTGAGATCGACGACACGCGTGTCGGCGCCGGCCAGCGCCATGATGTCGGTATCGTTGCCCACGGCGATGAAGCGGCCGCCAGCAATGGCCACCGCCGAGGCATGAGGCTGGCCGCGATCGAGCGTGGCGAATTGGCCACGATGCAGTATCAGCTCAGGGATGGTCTGCGTAGCGTTCACGACTTAGCCTCCGTATCAGTGGCTGGATGGGCGGCGTCCTGGCCCTGGGAAAGATGGTCGAGCGCGTGCGGCTTGACCTGATCGCCAAGCGCGGTGGTTTCCACCGCATCCCGGTTCAACAGGTGCCTGACCAGGGGCGGAAGCTGTTCGCCGACGAGAATCCCCAGCAAACCGATCAGGGCGATCAGCGGTGGCGCCGGCGAGCGCACCTTCAAGAAGCTGTAGACGATGCCTACCAGCAACCCCGCAGCAAGAGAAAGAACATAGGGCTTCATCGACATCTCCACAGCACAGTATGTAAAGCGGCGGCCGCTAGGGACGCCGCTTATGATCCCACTCAACCTTCGTGCGCGCCGAACATGGCCTTGGCATAGCTGATACCCAGGCCGTAGGAGCCGCCGAACTGCTTGGCGATGCCGGTGGTGCTGTCATAGGACTCGGTGCGTGCCCAGTCGCGCTGTAGCTCCAACAGATACTGCAGCGCCGTCATCGGGCGGGCACCAGCCTGGATCATGCGCTCGACGCCCCGGTTGTGCGCCTCGGCCGACACATCGCCGCAGGCATCGGTGATCACGTAGATCTCAAAGCCCTGGTCGATCGCTGACAACGCCGGACCGACGATGCAGACGGAGGTCCACAAGCCGGCCAGCACCAGGCGGGTCTTGCCGATTTCGTTCACTCGCTTGATGACGGCCGCGTCCTCCCAGGTATTCATCGAGGTGCGGTCGAGCAATGCCTGGCCCGGAAACGGATGGGTGACTTCGTCGAACATCGGACCGGAAAAGCTCTTTTCCGCCACGGTGGTGAGAATGGTCGGTACCTTGAAGCTGGCCGCGGCATTTGCCACCAGGCCGGCATTGTTGCGCAAGGTGATGGCGTCGATGGACTGCGTTGCGAACGACATCTGCGACTGGAAGTCGATCATGATCAGGGCATGATCCGTCGGCGTAAGCAGCAACTTGCCGGGTGTGGGCGTGGCAGTGATGGACATATCGATCTCCTTGGTGAAAGCAGTGAGAGCGGTTCCCGCCAAAGACACCCGGCGAGGTCGCTCACGAAAAATTCGGCCTCTCGCGTCGGTGCCTCAAAGAGCCGTTTGCAGGGCGAGCGGAGGCGTTTACTTTCCCCGAGGCAAGAGTCTGTGCAAAGCCCGGAACGGGCAAGTCGCAGCTACCCGATCGGGGGTTGCTTCGCTGCGATAGCCGGGTGGATCGCGCCAAGGCCTGTGCGGGCAAGATCCGCGCGGCAGAGGGGTGGCCGCCGGTCGAGCTGGTATCGGGCGCGGATGCCTGGGGTTTACGAGTCGAGAAATCCGCGCCGGATCGCGATCGTCACCGCATGCGTGCGGTCCGATGCGCCCAGTTTCGCCATGATGCTTTTTAGACGAGCCTTCACCGTGTCCTCGGAAATGCACAGCATTTCGGCGATGCGCTTATTGCCATGCCCGGTGGCGACCAGGCGCAGCGCACTCAGCTCCTTGGTGGTAAGCATGTCCGCCACGGCATGCGAGGCGACCTCGCTGGCCAGTTCGCCGACGATGGTGCGGCGTCCAATCGCCGCGCCGCGGATGGCCTGCAGGATATCGTCGCGGGTGGATGTCTTGAGCAGGTAGGCCGTGGCTCCCAGGGCCAGCGCCTGCTTGACCCGGGCATCGCCAGGGTAGGTGGTGATGATGACCAGTCGGGCGCCGGGGTATTCGGCACGGATCGCGGCCAGCGCCTGCAACCCGTCCATATGCGGCATCTGCAGATCCAGCAGCGTTACGTCGGGCTGCAGCTCGCGAAAACGCATCACGCCTTGCGCGCCATCGGCGGCCTCGCCGACCACGGTCATGTCAGCGGCACTGTCGATCGCGGCACGCAAACCATCCCGCATGACCGGATGGTCGTCGGCGATAAGTACCCTGAGCTTGCCAGTTTGGTTTTCCACGCCAGCTACTATCCAATGTGGCGGCGAATGGTTCAATGCCCATTCGGGTGATTGCGTCCTTCAGCCTGCCGCGATGTGGTCGAGGGTTTGACGCCTGTGCGAGTGCGGCCGGGACGACCTCGACACGCTAGCGGACTGTCAGCAGCACGGCTGAATCTGGAGTTTGAGAGTGGTTGCCCTCTGGGGGCGTGTTTAAGGGCTCGCGACGCACGGGCGAAAAGAAAAGCCCCTCGGCGAGGGGCCTTTCTTGCAAGCGGGCGTTTAGCTCGACTGGGTCGCTACTTTCTTCGCTGCTTCTTCGATTAGCGTGGCGACTGCCTTCGGATTCGACACATAGATGGCGTGGCTACCCTTGGTGTTCATGACGGTGGCGTTGGCGCGCTTGGCCATGGCTCGCTGCGCCTCCACCGGAATCATGTGATCGCCGTCAACCACCAGATAAAAGCTCGGCTTGGATTTCCAGGCCGGGGTGGAGATCGCTCCGCCAAGTGCAGCGACATTCCACGGCACCTGCGAGTCGGCCATGAATTGGGCTGCCTTCGGCGGCAGGTCACCGGCAAACGCGGCGGCGAATTTGGCATGGTCCAGCATCAGCCAGCCGTCCTTCGGCGGCAGGATCGGCGGCACCGGCGCGCCGGGTACCGGGTGCGAGATCAGCGTCTGCACCGATTCGCCGGCGTCGGGAGCGAACGCGGTGATGTAGACCAGCGCCTTCACGTTCGGTGCGTTGCCGGATTCGGTAATCACCGCGCCGCCGTACGAATGGCCGACAAGAACGACCGCGCCGCTTTGTTTCTCGAGTACCCGCTTGGTGAAGGCGACATCATCAGTGAGCGAGGATGTCGGGTTCTGCACGATGGTTACCTCATAGCCGTCGTGCTTCAGAATGTTGTACACCCCCTGCCAACCTGAGCCATCGACAAACCCGCCGTGGACCAACACGACCGATGGCTTGGCGTCGGCGGCCTGAGCCGGCCCGACACTCGACAGCGCTGCGCCGGCAGCGACGATAGCCGCGATGTATTTACTGAAGTTCATAGGAGAAGCTCCTGCAGCGCGACAATGAAGGTGTGAACAACGGCGCTGTTGCGCTATCCACACATGGACCATGAGAGGTGGCTTGGTTTCGTTGCAGGGCATCCATGTCCCTGTGCATCGCTCGGGCATCGCCATGGCGACCTCGTGAACCATGCCGCAGCCGGTGTGCCATTCACGTCAGGGCCGGGGAAGTTCGATCGTGCGACGACCGAAAAGACGGGCATCCAGCGAGTACGCGCCCGGCCCCAGAAAGATCAGTGCGATGGCGTGAAGCGCTTCGCCGACCGCGCTGATCGAAAGCGCGCCGCGATCGATCCCCAGCAGCGCTATGTGGCAAAGCAACAACAGGCTCGCGGCCGAAGTGAGAGCCCCCAGGGCAAGGGTCAAGATGAGCGTGACGGTTATCGCCAATAGCCATGCCGATGGTTTGGGGCCGACATCCGTCAGCCATTGAAGGATCACGGCCACACGCAATAGCATCAGGCCGCAACCCGGAAGACCCTGGGGGAACATCGAGTAGAGGCGTTGCATGGGTGGGAACAGCATATCCCCCAGTCGGGGGATATGCTGGCGAGCAGGAGATGGTTGATTAGCCACATTTCTTCAAGCCGCAGGGGGCGGGCTCAATGGCGCATCGAAGGGGGTATGCAGTGGCGGCTGCCTTGAGCTGGCTTGCCGGCGTGGCCGCGGTATTTTTGTGTGCTTTCGGGCTGCACGCACAACAAATCGACCGCATGCCGCGTCGCGCGAATAGCCCGCTCGATCGCCAGCTGACCGAGCTGCGTCATGTCAACGTCACTGGCAGCGACGCGACCCATGGCGGCATGACCGCTATTGCGCAGTCTTCCGATGGTTTTCTGTGGCTGGGGAGTTCGGTCGGTCTGCTGCGTTTCGATGGCGTCCGTTTCGACGATAGCTACGCCAATCGCCTGCCCAAATTAAGCATCAACAGTATTTTCATCGACAGCAATGACGATGTCTGGGTCGGCTACTTCGGTGGTGGGCTTAGCCGGATCCGCGGCAACGACATCGTCAATTATCTGGGCGGTGTGGAGGTGCCCCAGGGCACCTTGTTCACCGTGCTAAGAGGGCCGGATGGCTTGATCTGGGCAGCTACGACGAAAGGTATCGTGCGTCTGATCGGCAATCGATGGACAGCGGTCGGCACCGAGCTCGGCTATGCGGGCGCGCGCCCGCATTCGATGCAGATGATCGATGGGGTGCTATGGATCGTGGACGATACGCAGGCCTGGTGCCTCAAGCCTGGTGCGGCGAGGTTTGCCATGATCGACGCGGGCCAGCACATCGATACGCAGTGGCGCGGCACAGGAACACCCGCGCGACGCTATGACCAGGAGCAGGATGGCCCCGCCCTGGTCGACTCGTCAGGCGCGCTGTGGATTGGACAGCCCAAGGGGGTTGAGCGGGATCGCTGGATAGTCGATCAAGATGGCCATTCGCAGCGCATCGTCGAGATGTTCTCCAGCACCGAAGGGCTGTCGAGTAATGGTGTCGAGGATATTTTCGAGGATCGCGAAGGGAGTGTCTGGGTACTTACCAGGCAAGGACTGGATCAATTCCGCGCCACCAGCCTGAGGCCCTTGCCGTTGCCGGGCAATGTACAGATCCCCTTTGTTGTCCCTGGGGCGAACAGGCAGATCTGGATTCCCAGCGTCTGGCAGTCACCGTTCTTGGTCAGCGGCAGCGAAGGCAAAGGTTACTCGCAGATTCCCAGCGCGATCAGTGCTGCCGTGCGCGACAAGCACGGCGTGGTATGGATGGCCGGCCTGTACGGCGTCTTCAGCTATGAAGGTGACAAGGTCAGCAAGATCGCCTGGCCGCCGGCATTGAAAAGCGCGAGCGCACAAACGCAGTCGATTGCCATGGACGATAGTGGCGTGCTGTGGATCAGCGTGGCACTGAAAGGGCTGTATCAATTCAAGGACGGCTCCTGGAGCGAGATCGACACCAGCGAGTACGGGCAGGGCGGACCCGTGCGCTTGCTCAACGACGGTGTCGGACGCTTCTGGCTGGCCTACCCGCATGATGTACTGGCTGTCATCGCCCAGGGAAAGACGACCAAGTACGGGCCTGGCGATGGCCTGGCGACCGGCGGGTTACTGGCGATCGAGGTCGCCGGATCGCAGGTATGGGCCGGCGGCCAGCAAGGCTTGTTCCTGCTCCGCGGGAATCGCTTTGTCCAGGTAAAAGGGCAGCACGGCCAGATCTTTCGCGAGATCAGCGGTATCGTCGAGATGGACAACGGCGACCTTTGGCTTAATGGCCTGGACGGGGCTTATCGCATTGAAGCGGCAGAACTCGTTCGCGCGCAGGGTGAGCCGTCCTACGAAGTGTCCTTTCGCTTCTTTGGGCCCGATGACGGCCGCGTGGGCATGGCCGACCGCGCGCGACCCTTGCCAACCTTGGTCAAGAGCGATGACGGCCGTCTTTGGTTCAGCACATCGACGGCGGTCTCATGGATCGACCCACAACAGATCATGCGCAACACGCTGGCACCGACCATCGCCATAGAAAGTATTTCGGATGGCGATACGCGCTACCCGGCCTCTGGCGATATCCGTCTGCGGCCACTCACCCGGGGGGTGAATATTGAGTACACGGCGGCCTCATTGGCGAACCCGAAGCGTGTTCATTTCCGTTATCGGCTCGACGGTGTCGACAATGACTGGCAGGACGCCGGTGGGCTTCGCAGCGCCCGTTATACGAACCTCGGTCCTGGCAGCTACCGATTTCATGTTCAGGCGACGAACGAGGATGGTGTCACCAGCAGTGGCGACAGCGCTTTCACGTTTGCCATCCGCGCTGCCTGGTATCAGACAACCCTTTTCAAGGTGTTTGGTCTGTTGTCCGTCCTGGCGTGGATGCTGGCCATCCATCGGTATCGTATGCGGCAGCAGCGCGCGCGGATCCGGATGAGCATCGATGCGCGCGGTGAAGAACGCGACCGGATCGCGCGCGATCTGCACGACACGCTTCTGCAAAGCGTGCAAGGACTGGTGATGCATTTTCAATCGGTAGCCGATCGAATGCATAACGATCCGCAGGCACGCACCGCTTTGGAAGGCGCGCTGGGTCGCGCGGACAAAGTGGTGGCTGAGGCGCGAGGGCGAGTGCTTGATCTGCGAACCAAGGCCAGCGGAGCACTGCACGAAGTGCTGGAGAAAACCGGGGTGGAGTTGACTGCGGGTCAAGCCATGCACTTCAAGGCGCTGATTGAAGGTCGGCCCCGCGAACTGGCCAGCCAGGTCTATTGGGAGGTGTTGTCGATCGCCAAGGAGGCGATGTTCAACGCCTTCCAGCATTCCGGCGGAACGCTGATGGAGGTTGAGGTCGCTTATCTAAGCAGCGCGCTGCGGGTTCGGCTGCGCGACAATGGCGTGGGCATCCTGGAAGATGTGCTTAAGCAAGGCCGCCCCAATCACTGGGGTATCGGCGGCATGCGGGAGCGAGCCGACAAGATCTCGGCCAAATTCCACATCTGGTCGCGCCAAGGCGATGGCTGCGAGATCGAGGTTGTGGTGCCGGCGGGCACGGCGTATCTGATCCAGGTCGGCACCTATCAACGATTACTGGAACGCATGCTTCCATGGGCCAAGGGATGACAAGCATACGCATACTGATGGTCGACGATCATCCGCTATTGCGCGAGGGTGTCGCGGCGGTCATCGCCGCCCAGGACGATATGTCCATGGTGGCGGAGGCCTCAAGCGGCGCCGAGGCGGTCGAGAAGTTTCGCCAGTATCGCCCTGACATCACGCTGATGGATCTGCAGATGCCCGGCATGAGCGGTGAGCAAGCCATCGGCGTCATTGCAAGCGAGTTTCCTTCGGCGCGCATCATTGTGCTGACAAGCTACAGCGGCGATGCCCAGGTCATCAGGGCGATGAAGGTGGGTGCGTCGGCTTACTTGCTAAAGAATATGCTGCGGACTGAACTGCTCAATACCATTCGCCAGTTGCACGAGGGTAAGCGTTACTTTCCCGCCGAAGTCGCCGGCATCATCGCCGCGCACATGATGGATGACGCGCTTACTTGCCGGGAGCTCGAAGTGCTGAGGCTGGTGGCGCAAGGCTTGTCGAACAAAGAGCTTGCTCATCGCATACATGTCAGCGAGGAGACCGCAAAGTCGCATGTAAGCAATATTCTCTCCAAGCTGGGCGTGCGCGATCGCACGCAGGCCGTGGTCATCGCGGCTCGTCGCGGCATTATCGATATATGACATAGCCATCCAAACGAGTGGTTGTAAAGGGGCGCGGCGCCTTTATCGGGCGCACGGCGGTCCGTGTTGGTCAAGGCCAGAGGGCGACCGCCTTGGGAAACTCCGCCACCAGGTGATCGACAAACGCACGGACCGCCGGCAGCAGGCCGTGGCGGTCGGGAATCAAGGCGGTGATGGTGGAGTCACCGGCCTGCCAATCCGGAAGTATGCGGGTCATTTCACCTGAGCGGATTTCGTCGCAACAGGTGTATCCAGGCAGCGCAACAATGCCAAGGCCATCCAGTGCGGCCTGTTTCAGCGAAATAATGTCGTCGCTGAGCAGGCGAGGGGAGAGTGCAAGCGTCAGCTGTTCCCGCGCGCCACCTACGGGGCGGCTCAGATGCCATGCGGGCGCGACACCGCTACGCATCATGAACAGCGATGCATGTTGGGCCAGGTCCTGCGGTGTCGCCGGCGCGCCGGCGCGATGGAGGTAATCGGTTCCGGCAAACAGATACCAGGGTGCCGGTGCAAGCGTGCGTTGAATCAGGCTGGAATCCGGCAACGGCTCCGAATGAGCACGAACGGCCACGTCGAAATTCTCGCCTACCAGGTCAACGCTTCGGTTGGTGGCGTGCTGAACGATATTAACCTTCGGATGCTTTGCGATGAAATCGCTGACCATCTTGCGCAGGGCGAACTGTGCAGTGATGACGGCGGCGCTGAAGCGAACCGTGCCCGACGGCTCGGTCAGCCGTTGGCGAATGACACTTTCGGCCTGCTCGGCACGCTGCAGCATGCCGACGGCATGTTGGTAGAACTCCTTGCCGGCCTCGGTCATGCCGAAGCGGCGGGATGTCCGATTAAGCAGGCGAACCCCCAGGTCGTTCTCGAGTCGCTGTATGCGACCGCTCAGGGTTGACTTGGGTATGCGCAGCGTCCGCTCGGCCGAGGTGAATCCGCCCCGGTCGACGACCTGGACGAAATAGTAGAAGTCGTTCAAGTCCAGCATGATCCACCTCATCGTTCGGTTTTTCGGATGATACTTCCGAATTTTCCCGACTTCTCAGACGATGAGGCAGCTCTTAACTTAAGCGACGTCGAGAGGCGCTCTGGCGCTGTCCGTTCGCGAGGCCACCGTGGCCCCCGGGACTTATCTCGATGGAGCTCACCATGGATCGACGTTCGTTTCTTCAGCAGGCCGGTCTCGGCGCGGCCGCGGCCGCTGTCGCCACCGCGCCATCCATCGCCGCCGCTGCCTACCCATCACCTCGTCAGACCAAAACGGGAACCGCCATGTCTCATTCATTCGTGCCCTACACCCCTCTCACGCAGGACAACGCGGCCCTGGTCCTGGTCGACCACCAGGTTGGCCTGATGACCGGCGTGCGCGACTTCTCCACCGGCGAACTCAAGCACAACGTTGTCGCGCTCGCCAAAGCGGCGCACATTCTGAAATTGCCCATCGTCGTCACCACCACCGCGCGCGATAGCATGTGGGGCCCCACCTTCCCGGAACTGGTCGAGGCATTGCCCGGCATCCAGATCATCGATCGCGCCTCGGTCAACGCCTGGGATGACCATCGCGTCGCCGCGGCCATCGAAGCGACCGGCCGCAAAAAGCTGATCTTTGCCGGCATCTCGCTCGAGGTCTGTGCAGCGTTTCCCGCTATGACCGCCATCGGCAAGGGCTACGAGTCGTATGTGGCAGTGGACGCCTCTGGCACCTTCAGCGAAACCAAGCGCCAGGCAGGTCTGTTGCGCATGCAGCAGGCGGGGGTGATCCTTTCCGATTACGGCACGCTGATGGTCGAGATACTCAAGGACAACATGCATCCGGATGCGGGTGCAGTGTATGGAGCTATCGATATGCCGTGGGCCGTGCTCGTAGGCCAGATCGCCAAGGCATACGGCAAGTAAGCCTAGTCTTTCGCTGCCGTGTCGACGGCGAACGGGTTTGCTTGCCGGGCCGGGTTCACTCCCCTTGAAGGGACAAGTGAGCCCGGCTCATCGACTGCCTTGCGCGGCGCGATTCATGGCGTAGCGCAACTTAGGCGGCGCCAAAAATCGCCAGCGCCTGGTCGTTAAAGCCATTGACCAGGGGATGCTCATTCGGACCCACATTGGAGCGGAACTGCCTGGCGGCATCGACTACGATTTCGTCCGCATCCGTGCCAAGCATCGCCATCGCTTCGGCAATAAACTGATCCAGCGGCATGGCTTGCTCAGCTTCCTGGCTGTTCATCAGTTCGGTGCGTACCCACGGCGGCGCGATCTCAATAACACGCACTCCGGTATTGCGCAGCATGAAGCGCTGCGACAGCACGTAAGAATGAATGGCGGCCTTGGTCGACGAGTAGATGCCGGTCACGGCCAGCGGTACAAAAGCAAGTACCGAGCTCGTATACGCCACGACCGCGTTGTCCTTGCTCTTCAGATGCTCGATCAGCGCCGAGGTCATGCGGATCGGCCCAAGCAGGTTGGTTGAGATGGTCGAGGTCAACAGCGCGTCGTCGATCTTTCCGGCAACAGCGTCCATTTGCATGATGCCGGCATTGTTGATGAGCACATTGAGCGCGGGGTAATCGGCGATCAACTTTTGCGCTACCTGGGCGACGCTGGCTGGATCGGTGATGTCGAGTTCAACCGCTTCCATACCCGGGTTGGCGGCGATCACCGCGTTGAGATGACTACGCCGCCGGCCGGCAATGATGACTTTGTTGCCCAGCTTGTGCAGCGCCTCGGCGAGTCCGCGGCCAATGCCCGAGCCACCGCCGGTGATAAAGATCGTGTTGCCAGTGCGATTCATGAGAGTTCTCCTTGGATGGGATCAAGCGGGAAAGCGATGGCCGAACATGGGCCGCCCGCTCTTGGATTCGAGTTCGGTTGCTTCGTCTTGCAACACGTCCCAGTGCTCGGCGAGCTTGCCGTCTTCAATGCGGACCACATCAGCGGCAATCCATGCCGCCGGCCGGCCCAGGCCGGAGAAGCGTCCGTGCACGATGACGTAGTCGCCCTCGGCCAGGATCAGGCCGTGCTCGTAACGCAAGCTGGCTGGAGTGCTGCGAATCAGCTCGAACAAACCTTCGCGGCCTGGTTCGATGTGTGCGCTGTGCTGGATGTACTTGTCGGACCAGAACTGCGCGGCGGCGTGGTAGTCGCGCTTGTTGAACAGGGTGTCGAAAGCCTCGATGACAAGCGCCTTGTTCTGTTCGGGGGACGTCGTTGACATGGTCGAATCCTCTGTGATGGCTGATCGCTCAAGTGACGGTTTGCTTGAACGCATGTGTCGGTCTGGCCCTTTGCACGGGCCGCTAGCTGCTTAACGCCAGGATGGAGTCACAATGGTGATCGCCATCGACGTGGCGTAGAATGATCCCGACTTAAGCGCTTGTCAATGGTGATCACCATTGTCATTGGGGCGAGCGCCATCAGAGCGCGAAAAAGGAGTGGAGCTATGGGTGTTTCCAAGCAGCAAGCCATTGAAAATAAAGGTGCCATCGTTGCCGCGGCCGAAAAGCTTTTCCGCGAGCGCGGGGTGGCCGCGGTGGGGTTGGCCGAGTTGACCAAGGCCGCGGGTTTCACCCAGGGCGGTTTCTACAATCACTTCAAGTCGAAGGACGCCTTGGTGGCCGCCGTCATGGAGAAGGCGATGGAGGACGGCGCGGCCAGGCTCATCGCCGGCCTGCAGGCGTCGACGGCGGCCGATTGCACCATCAAGCAGTACATCGAGTGGTACTTGTCCGCAGACCATCGGACGGATATCGAGGCGGGTTGCCCATTAAGCGTTTTTGCCGGCGATGTTCGGCGACTTGGCGAGGAAGCGCGGCAATCCTATGCGCATGGACTGCTGTGGAATCTGGACCAGCTGGCGAGTGTGATCGACGGCGAAAATGCGCAGGAAAAGCAAGCCAAGGCAATCACGCTTTTTAGTCAGATGGTTGGATCGCTGCTGCTTTCGCGTGCTGTCGTCGAAGCCGATCCGGCCCTCGCCGATGAGATCCTGCGGAATGGGCGTCAGCAGTTGCTGCAGGCCATCAGGCCTGAATAAGGCAGGTGCTGATGAGTGGCTTTAGAGATCCGTCGTCTCGCGACCCTGACCGTACAGTAGGCTTAAATCCCCCGAGCACGGATTCTTCAAGGCGGCTGCAGGAGGCGTAGACTCGGCGCCGGGGTAACCAGGGTCGACGGCGGAGGTCATGGTGCGAACACTCAAGTGGGCCTCGCCTGGGGATACCAGTCTTTGTCGCCAAAGCACGCCGACGCCTGCGGCTGCTGCGTCGGTTCGCGCGTCGGTCGGTGCGCAGGTCGCCGAGCATGGCGGGGTGCCGTTGCCGGCCGCGACGCGGGCGTTGTTCGAGCCTCGCTTCGGCTTCGATTTCAGTAAGGTGCGCGTGCACGCTGACGCAGAGGCCGAGGCTGCGGCGAACCTGGTCGGCGCGCAGGCCTACACCGTCGGGCAGCACATCCGTTTCGCCAGCGGTGCCTACTCGCCTGCCTCGTCGTCCGGTCAACACCTGCTTGCACACGAGCTTGCTCACGTCGTCCAGCACCAACACGCGGGGGCGCCGTCGCAGCTCATCAGTGCAGTGGATGATCCGGCAGAGATCGAGGCGGACCTGCAAGCGCGCCGGATCACCAGCGAGGGGATGGCGGCAGGCCGATTCACTCCGCGTGCGCGCCCGTCGGCACTGATTGCGCGGCAGCCCGCCGCAGCGGCGGCCAAGCGGTTCGCGCCCGATCAACGGGTGATCGCCACCACCGCGTTCGCCCTGATGGATCAGCTGGGCGGCGAGAAGAATCAGAAAAAGGTCAAGCAGATCGCCAAGGGTGACCTGCTGAAGATCGTCGGCGAGCCCCCGAACGGCGGTGGCCTGGCTTTCACCGTCACCGTCATGAAGAACGACACCGAGGAGGAACTCGACAGCAAAGGACAGCGGCAGGTTGGCGTGGCCAGCGTGAGCTGGCTTGCGCCGGCGCCCGCGCCGAAACCCGCGCCAGCGCCCGCGCCATCAAAAGATGCCGCTGCGCCGATGGACCTGCCCAAGGCGGCGACCGAAATGGAGTTCGATCTCGGAACCGACGACCAGACCGGCGCGACGACGCTCACTTACACCCCAGTCGTTCAACGTACGAACTACGTCGACAACAGCACCCGCATCCTGGGCTTCTCGGCGCTGCAGGTGGCGTTCGGCGGCTACACGATTTTCATCGACGGATTCGATAAGCCGATCCTTATCCCGACCGATTACGTGGATCGAGCCGCCACCACCGCGACGCCCATCAGCGACCATGTCTATCCCGATCGTGAGGCGGCGCTTGCCGCCGTCGCCGCGGCGGGCGGCGGCGACCGCGTCGCTTACTATCAGGCCGTCCAAGGGCTGATCGTGCCAACGGCCTTCTCCAAGGCGACGACGCCGCAAATCCTCTCGATGATCAACAAGAACTGGAAGATCTTCACCGACGAGGTGAACACGGTATTGACGCTGTACGCGGTCTCGCTCCTCGGAACCATCCTCGGCAACGTGACCATACAGCTCACCGCCGGCGACCGCTCCACGCTGCAGGCCAGGCAGATCAAGCAGCAGGGCAATACCGAAGTCGACGCGACCAACAAACCGCCCGCGCAGCACACGGATACCACCAGCGAAGGCGCTACCGCGAAACCGGCTGGCACTACCGGCGAAGGCGCTACGGCGAAACCGGCTGGCACCACCAGCGAGGGCGCTAGCGCGAAACCTGCCGATGCCAGCAACGAGGCTGCTGCTGCAAAACCGACGGCGAAGCCAGCCGACGCCGACGTCGTGGCGCCGAAGCCGGCCACCCACCCGGCGTTGAAGGTGCAGCCGCCGGTGATGGAGAACGGTTTTCAGAAATGGCATGAGCGTCAACACCGGCAATCAAGGCCAGCACAAGACGCCGATTACCGGACAGCAGATACACGATGCGCTGCTGGACGCAAGCGGCGGAGCCAAGCTTCCGTTTCAGGCGGAGTGGCGGCCCGCTCTGCCCAACAACCTCGAGACTTTCAACGGTGAGCTGCTGGCTGGCAAGAGCGAGGCCGATGCCGCTGGCGCGACCTGGACAGGGCAGCGCTGCAGCGAGCGTGGGCTTACTAAGAGCAGCGTCATCGGTGGCGAGAAGAACGCGCCCGGCACGACGGTTAGCGTGCGCGACTCCAAGGGCAAGCCGTTGCCCTCGCAGGTCGACGCCAAGGGTGTGACCTATAAGACCGCGGACGTACTCTTTGAGCCGGGTACCAAGTAGCGGTTAGGGCATGTCGACTTCCCCGATGGCCAGTCATCACGGCTCGAAGATGTCTGCAAGGGGCCGAGTAGTCGATGGTCGCCTCGCGCTGAGGCCATTCACGAGATCTGCACGCCGGCCTTCTTAAGGTAATCGAGCGTAGACCCACACATCCTTTAGATCAGCAGCTGGTTGCCACTCGACAAGCTGTTGATCTTGCTGTGTGCAGGTCTTTGTCGCCGTGTGCCATGCCTGAGCAGATACCTCATCCATCTGACCTGAAGAGACTGAAAGCTATGCAGTGCATCCGTCGCGGTGCCAGGGTTTCCGTCAAGTGGATTACACGGAATGTGCCGTGAAAGCCATCATATTTGCCGCGGGCTCCGATGGTGATATTCATCCACATCTGGGTATTGGCTGTGAGTTGCTGGCACGTGGGCACCAGGTTGTTTTCATCACCACCTCCGAGTACATCGATGCGGCAAAAGCCTGTGGCTTTGAGGCATTGAGTTTTCTCGGCAGTGAAGAGAAACAGGATTTCGTCCAAGCCACCGAAAAACTGGGTCTTGTAGCAAAGATAAAGAACTACTGTCGGATCGCGACGACTAAGATCTACCAATGCTGTGAGCTCGCGCACAGCCGGATCGATGAGCAAACTATTCTGATTGCTCCGCCCATCTTATTTATCGTCGCCAGGTTGCTGCATGAAAAATATGGCACCCCCTATATATCGACCCTGCTAGCGCCAGCCAATCTTTATTCACTTAAAGATCCGCCGTCTTTCAAGTCGTTGCGCTGGTGCAACAGACTTCATTACTCCGTGCGCAAGCCACTGTTCCATGCCGTGGAGCGTACGGCGATAGATCCCTTTTTTCGTATGCTGCTGAAGGAATCGGCCAGGCAACTTGATTTGCCGCTGCCTCGTCGTGTTATCAGCCAGTGGTGGCATTCACCGCAGAAAATTCTGGGCTTGTTTTACGAGTGGTACTGTCCGCCGCCCGCCGATTGGCCAGGCCAGATAAGCCTGACTGGTTTTCCGTTGTTCAGCACCAATGCATCAGACACGCAGCTTCCCTCGCGGCTTGAGCAATTTCTTCAGGCCGGACCGCCGCCGATTGTCTTCACCCCAGGCACGGAGGTTCTTGCTTGCAGAAGCTTCTTTGAAACCGCGCTTAGCGCGTTGCAGGCGCTGGGTCATCGCGGTGTGTTCCTGACGCGAGCTGTTGATCAGCTTCCTGCGCTGCCTGAAACCGTTATCCATGAAAACTACCTGCCGCTCAGCCTGCTATTGCCGAGGGCAAGCGTGATCGTGCATCACGGCGGGATTGGAACCACGGCGCAGGCGCTGCACGCAGGCGTGCCACAACTGATCATTCCTGGCTTTAGCGACCAATGGGACAATGCGCGGCGCGTTCAAGATCTCGGCTGCGGTGTTGCACTGGAAGACGCCGGGGACGTCAATAAGCTGACGGAAAAGCTAAGCCTGTTGCTGCGCGCCGACATGGATGCCGCATGTCGTGTAGTGCATTGAATCCAAGCATGGCCATGGGCTAGCGCGGATCGTTATCGAGCGGGAGCCATCCGGCGACCGCCGTCAACCTGGGTTCGGGGGCAGGGGAGGCGTATGAAGCGACCGCTCGCGTTGTTTGAGCGCAGGTTGTATCAGGACGGGAAGCTTCCCGTGAACGTCATGATCATGGCTTGCATTCAAGGCCATCTCAGCGAGGAACGGATACGCCATGCGCTGGCACGGGTGCAGGCCAAACATCCGATATTGCGCTCGCTGGTTGTCGATGAAGACGATAGGCCATGGTTTGCTTTGCAGGCATCGCCACCGCCGATTCCCTTGAGGATCATGGATCGCTCCGACGAGAGTTCGTGGGTGAATATATCCACCGACGAATTACTGGATCGGTTTGATGGCCCTCGCCAGCCTCTCGCTAGATTGCTTTGGCTGCGTGGGGATGCCGACAGCGAGCTCGTGCTGGTTTGCCATCATGTGATTTGCGACGGGCGCTCACTGGTGACCTTGCTACGCGAGATCTTGTTGCTGTGCGACCAACCCGACCATGACATTGGCAGTTACAGCGTGCTGACCAGCCTGGAGGATGTCGTTCCCGCGGAGATACTGACTGATCGCAGGCTGCAGCGAAGCATGCGTCATAAAGTGGCATTGCTGAAGGGGCTGCTATGGCTTGCACGTCCCTTGCTTCGCCGGCCCGGTGCAACACCCGCTTACGGGGTTTACGGCAAGGTCTATCGAAATTTTTG
Organism: Dyella silvatica; assembly: GCF_026283955.1. GTDB lineage: Bacteria > Pseudomonadota > Gammaproteobacteria > Xanthomonadales > Rhodanobacteraceae > Dyella_C > Dyella_C silvatica. The sequence goes on from NZ_JAPDPE010000011.1 coordinate 19,628, forward strand.
GATACTCGATGCCGATGCATCCAGGCTGTTGTTAGCGCGCTGCAAAAAGGAAGGTGTCAGCGCCTTCGCAGCGATCAGCGTCGCATTCATGTTGGCCTTTCGCATGATCCGCGGCGTAAAAGACGACAAGCAATTCGTTGGCTCGGTGGATCTGCGCCGGCATCTACCTGGCCTCAAGGCTGACAGTCTGTTCGCCACCGCCGGAACGGTTGCATTGTCGTTAGGCAAAACGAAGCTGCCCGAGGATGGTCTTGCCGAAGCCGGCTTCTGGACCTTGGCGCGAGCGCTCAAAGCCGACATGACGCAGAAGATTCAACGGATGGGACCATCAGCATGCACGCGCCTGCTTGGGCTGGAGCATCTTCACGACGTTTACGATCGCATCGTCGCTTATGGCTTATCCAAGCAGGCCGGGCGTCTTGTCACGTTGAGTTATCTAGGCCGGATGGATATTGCCGAAAACTACCGCCACTTCCATCTGCGTGCGGTCTGCGGGATATCCGGCATGCTGGAGCCCACGCCGGCCAATCTCCTGGTGATCTCCAGCTTTGCCGGGCGATTCGACTTCTCGCTAGCATCAGACGAGCAGTCACTGCCGTATGCCCAGGCCGTGCAGATCAAGGAAAAGGCGATGGCCATGTTGAGTGTTTATGCCGCCGCCACCGAATGAAGCCGATGCGTAGCTGCAAAACGCCATGCTGAATCATCGGTTGGTTTTCTGGCGCCGCGCTTCATCGCTTGAAACGAAAGTTTATCGTCGGCAGTTCTGGCCAGGCATGGCTTAATCTGAGGCGAGCAGGGCGGTCGCCTGCGAAACAGGCGCCGCCCTCCATCATCGGTCGCTGGTTGCTTTCGAGTATCAGTCTTCGAGCACGCCAAGATCGATGGAGTTCGCCATCGCCTGGTATCCGGTGTCGTTGGGATGCAAATGATCGCCACTGTCGTAACTTGGCAATAGGGCGGTGGGATTGGACGGGTCGCGCACGATCTGGTCGAAATCAAGTACGCCGTCGGCACCGTTGGCCGAGCGCACGAAGGCGTTGACGGCCTCGCGCTTCATTTCCCCCGCGGCGTCGTAATACGAGGCGCCGTTGTAAGGGGTTATGGTCGCCAGGTAAATCTTGATGCCGCTGGCTTGCGCCTGGGCGATGGTCGCCTGCATGGCCGCGATGATCTGATCGGCTGAGACGTTTTGCTGCGGAACGAGCTCGCCGATGCCGATGTCGTTGATGCCCAGCAGGATCAAGACATGGGTCGCGCCCGAAACGCCGGCAACGTCGTGGGCGAATCGCGTTACACCGGCAGGGCCGACGCCGTCGTAGATCCAGCGGTTGCCGGCAATAGCGGCATTGACCACGCTGGCGCGGCCCAGGTCGTCAGCGGCGGCCTGTACGCGATTGTCGAGGTCGTTGGGCCAGCGGCGGTTGGCGCCGCTGGTCGAGCCATAGCCATCGGTGATCGAGTCACCGAACGCCACGACGACCTTGTACGGATGTGCCTCCAGGCCGGTGACGCCGTCAGAGGCATCGGCTGTCGATGCATCGACCTCGCTGAGCCAGAAGTACATGGTCGTTGCCGTAGCATTGCCCATCACCGTGGCGCCCGCCTGGTTGCCCGGTGAGAGGTAATTGGTTTGCATACCTATCGTGTGGGTGGTGACCACAGGCGTGTTGAGCGGCACGTACAGGCTGATCGCCAGATCCGTGTGCGTGGGTACCCGCAGGTAGACCGGGTCGCTCCATCGTTCTTCGCCGGGCGCGAGCGTTACGGCGCCGCTGCCGCCAAATCGGAGCGTGCGATCAGTGGCTGGATCGATGTTGCCGTTGCCCGTGCTGCGGGCAAGCCGGGCTTCGGCGAAGGTAACCGGGGTGGTGCCGAAGAAATTGGACAGCTTGACGCGAATCAGGCTGCCGCCATGCGATGTATGGACAATCTGGCGGATTGACTGGTTCGAGATGGCGAGAGGCGGAACGGTGACGCCAGGGAAAAGAATGTTGTAGTTCTGCGGCGCCGCATACCAGGTGGCGAACCATGGCGGTTGAACACAGGCTGCTGACAAGAGCATAACCAGCGCCATGCCGGCAATGACTCTTCCGAGTAAATAAAAGATGCGAGTGCCTCTCTGGGATACGCGATGACTCATAACCATTTCTCCTCTTCGGTGGCTTGCACGTGTGCTGCTGAGGGTGGTTCGGCTTAGTGGCGCGGGCAGAAAATCACAGGCCGCCCGGGCGGGCGGACACGCAAAGACGTTCTTGAGTACTTGAGGGGGAGCGGGGTTTCTAGCGCCTGTCGGGTGGTGATTTCGTTATCAGAAGGTCGGCATTACGCATTAGCGCGCTACTAGGATTTTTATCCTGTGATAGCGATCACCTTTTGCCGTGCCGAGATTCATTGCAGCGTTTATATAGCGCTGTCTTCAAAATGTCTTAATAATCCCCGTATCCATAAATCCGTAATTCGCCTCAGCATTTCATAAACGAGTGGCGCATCACAGCGACCGCATCGGCCTTCCATAATCCTTGCGCCCTCAAGCAATGCCGCTCATCGCCATGACGAACGATGAACCTTGGTATGAAGTAGGGGGATACGCATGAAGGCTTTTACCTCGAACTGGCTCCGCATCTCGGTGCTTGCTTTGGTTCTGTGGCCAACGCTTTGCCTGGCGCAGATAGCTGGCCCATACAGTGATGCCGCGGCGGCGCGCTTTCTCGCGCAGGCGACGTTTGGCCCTACCGCGAAGGACATCGCCCACTTGCGACAAGTCGGTTATCAGGCGTGGTTGAACGAGCAGCTGGCCGCGCCGGTGTCGACGCAAAAACCTTATCTCGACTGGGTAGCCGGCTTGCCGAATGTGCCGGACGGCAATAACACCGTCAACGACGATACAAGAATGGAAGCGTGGTGGATCAATGCATTGGGCTTGCCTGATCCCAGTCGGGGCAAGCGTGTGGCGACCGATCAATTACGCCAGCGCGTCGCCTTTGCGCTTTCCGAGATCTTCGTCGTCTCCAGTGCCAATGGCACGCTGGCCTACGAGCCTTATGCTCTGGCGAGCTGGCACGACATGCTCGCAGCCGATGCGTTCGGTAATTACCGCAAGCTGCTCGAAGACGTGACCAAGCATCCGGCGATGGCCACGTATCTCAGCATGCTCGCCAATCAGAAGGCTGACCCGACGCAGAACATTCATCCCGACGAGAACTATGCGCGCGAGGTCATGCAGTTGTTTTCGGTCGGGCTGGTGCAGCTCAATCCCGATGGCAGCCCCAAGCTGGACGCCAGCAACCAACCGATTCCCACCTACGACCAGACCGCCGTGCGCGGCATGGCGGCGGTGTTCACGGGCTGGAACTGGAACAACACAACTTGTGTCACGGGCTCATGGGCATGTTGCGCTGTGGACACCTATACGAATTGCGGCCCGAGCAATACAAACGATCCCGCATGGTGGAGTCCGCTGCAGCCCATTGCCGACTTCCACGACAGCACCTCGGACAAGCAGTTGCTCAATTACCCTGGTGTGGCATTGAGCAATGGGATGCTTGCACATGGCGGTAATGCCCAAGCCGAGCTGACCGCCGCGCTGGACAATATTTTCAATCACCCCAATGTCGGTCCGTTCATCGCACGACGGCTGATCCAGCGCCTGGTGACGAGTAACCCGACGCCGGGCTATGTCCACCACATTGCACAGGTCTTTGCCGACGACGGAAGCAGTGCGCATGTGCGCGGCAATCTGCAAGCTGTGGTGCAGGCGATCCTGCTCGATCCGGAGGCGGTGGTAGGCGCATCTTATGTGCCCAACCCGGATGCTTACGGCAAGTTGCGAGAACCCCTGCTCAAGCTCACGCATTTATGGAGAGCGATGGCGGCTGGGTCGCCAAACGGCCGGGTGGACACGCCTTATCCCGAATGGGAAAGCGACTACGGTGAGGCGCCGCTGCGCTCGCCCAGCGTCTTCAATTTCTTCAAGCCGGATTTCCAGCAACCCGGTGAGCTTCGCCAGCGCGGGCTGTTCGGTCCAGAATTCCAGATCCACACGGCGACGACAGCGGTAAGCATACCCAACGATATCTTTCATCGCATTTTCTGCGACTACGCCACCAGCACGCGCTGCTATTCGTCGAATGGTCCGAACACGATGTCGATCAATGCGGATCGCGACGCAGCACTCGCGCTCAAGAACCCCGCTGGACTGGTTGATCTGTACAACTTGCTGTTCATGTCGGGCCAGATGTCATCCTTTATGCACAGCACTTTGTTGACGCGACTCACTGCGCTGACCGACAACTCCGCAGGCGATCTCGGTCGCCAGCGTGTGCAGCACGCGCTCTATCTAATCATCAATTCACCCGAATATTCAGTGCAGAAATGAGGATGCGGATATGCCTATAAGCCGTCGTGAATTTCTGCGCCGTAGCATGTATGCCACGCTGGGAGGGGTGGGCATGTATTCGGGGTTTGGCAACCTTCGCCTGCTCCAGGCCGCGGCCTTGCATAGCCATTATGCCTTCAACGATTACAAGGCACTGGTATGCGTGTATCTGTATGGCGGTAACGATAGTTTCAACACCATCGTGCCTTACAACAGCACCACCTATGCCACCTATGCGGGCTCGCGCGTCGGCCTCGCATTGGCGCAAGCCGATATCCAGGCGAATAACCTGATTCCCGCCGCGCTGGCGGGCGGTGTGCCCGGTGGACCGCCGAGTGATGGCGCCGCTTATGGCCTGCATCCGGCTATGCCGGAATTGCGCGGTCTGTTCAATGCGGGACATGCCGCTGTCGTCGCCAATGTCGGCTCGCTGCTCTACCCGATCACGCAGCGACAGTTTCAGCAAGGCCTGGTGCAGCCGCCACCGCAATTGTTTTCGCACGACGACCAGACCGCGCAGTGGCAGACCTCGCGTCCGGACGACGCCAATGCCAATGGCTGGGGCGGCAGGATGGCGGATATGTTGTCGTCCGGCAATGCCAATCCGCAGTTCTCGATGAGCATGACTTTGGCTGGCACCAATCTCTTTCAGCGCGGCGCGATGGTGAACCAATACGCGGTCGACCCGGGCGGTGTTCAGGCCATGAGCTATCTCGGTAATGGTCCCGAGTCCTGGGTGGCCGGCGGCACGACGGACGATACGAATGCCTACAATGCGTTGATTCGAGGTCCCTCGCCGAGCAACGCGCTTGAGCGCGCAGTCGCCACATCAAGCAGCAGCGCCATCGATTATTACACCGTGCTTATCGATGCCCTCAGTCAGGCACCGGCACTTACCACGACGTTCCCTGATACGGAGCTGGGCAATCAACTCAATATGGTGGCGCAGCTATTGCAAGTGCGGGCCAAGCTGGGCGTGAACCGTCAGATATTCTTCGTTTCGGCTAGTGGCTACGATACCCACACCGATCAATTAGCGCAGCAGCAGGCTAATCTCTCGCAACTCTCGCAAGCGCTGTCCGCGTTCTATAGCGCGACGGTAACGCTGGGCCTGGACAAGAACGTAACGGCCTTCACCGCATCCGACTTCGGCCGCTCACTTTCGGTCAACAGCGGGGGCACCGATCATGGTTGGGGCGGCCATCACTTCGTGGTCGGCGGCGCGGTTCGCGGTCAGCGTTTTTACGGCACGATGCCCAGCCTGCTGACCACGGCGGCAGGCAATCCGGATGATACCGGTTACGGTCAGATCATTCCGACCACGGCGGTTGATCAATACGCGGCGACGCTGGCGAGCTGGCTCGGTGTAAACGTGAGCGATATCGCCAGCATCTTCCCGAATCTCAGTCGTTTCAATGCCTCGAATTTGCGTATTTTTGGATGAGTTGTGCGTAAGTTGGCGGCGACTCCGCACGCTATCCGGCAGCGCCGCTGAGCTACGTTTCTTGCTGGGACTGAAACGAGGCGACGATCGTCGCCTCGATTCTTTTTGGCAAACGGGTTCACTGAATCCCACACAGATACGAACCCGTTCCGCGATTGGCGGTGGGGTGTATGCCGCCACCTGCGCCGCCTTATAGCAGCGGCGCGAAGCACGGCTGGACAGCGCCATCACGACGGAAGCCATCTGCATCAGTTGCTCAGGGAGCTCACCCATGTCAGAACTTCCAAACAGGTGTGCTGATCTTTGGGTGGCCCGGTTGCGCACACTCATGTGCGCAGGCGTTGGGATGTCTCGGGTTCGGATCAATTTCACAAAATTTTGACTTTTGGCGCTCTCATTGCTGCGCATTCACCCTGGTGCTAATTTTACAGACAGGCCACGAAATGGGGTGAGTGGCCGGAAAGGGGTCCTTTGTCGTTGTCGTTAATAGTTACTCAGCCGAAACTCAACAGTGAGGAGAGTGTTATGAACACGGTATTGGAAGGTGATGCCCTAGTTGCGCAATGGCGTGCGAGTGCGGACGCCGATAGTCCGGCCGGCCCACTATTTATCGGTGGAAGATATGCCAAGGCCGATATTGTCGATTCAGGCGAATCTATTACTACGAATTTTTTGTGTACCTGCGGCACCAGAATTCACGATAACTGCTGTAATTGAGCGTCAGCTCCTGACGATAAGCGTCTACCTTCTTTTGAATCGTCTTATTGCGAGGAATTAAGCCTTTATGCAAGCGTTTTTGAAAGAAGGTTTCGGTAGTGAAAGTTGCTGTCGGCCACTCGCTCGGTTTGCTGTGCGAGCACGGCCGTTAGGCTCGGCTCAACGGATCTGGATCGGCCGAGCCAGCCGGACATCGACGTATGTATCGTCAAAGCGGCGCCACCGTATCTGCAACTCGTAATCCCCAGATGTCCTCATCAGCAGATACTGGCGGTTTTACCGCTACTTTGGGCTGCCTAGTCGAGCCTGGATGGCTTCGACTGGCAGCCCAGCTTCAAGCCCTATCGGGGCTTGGTGCGCGCGAGCGCGAAGCGATTCTCGCGGCGGCACGCACGTCTCTGCTTTCGACCCTACACGGCAAGCTGACCCGGTTGCTCTTGTTGGAGCTCAATGCTGCCCGCGTAACCGGACGGCTGCGGAGTGAAGACGGTCAGCAGCGTTGGCGGGAATTTTGCGCGATCGCCGCCGAGTTGAGCTGGTGGGATGGTTTGGCTGAGCACTACGCCACGCTGTCCACTCGGGTAGCCCGTATGGTCGATAACCGTTGTGCCGCCACACTGCGTTTTGCTCAGCGCTGGGTAACCGACCGGCCTGGCTTGGCCTCACTATGCGGCGGCAAGCCGGGGGAGTTGCTGGAGCTGAGCATCGGCATCGGTGACAGCCACTGCGATGGCCAGTCGGTGCTGCTGCTACGCACCGAAGGTGGTCGCTTGGTCTATAAGCCGCATTCGGTGGCGGTAGATGCCGAGCTGCACGATTTAATCGCCTATTTGGCCATTGGCGGCGCCACGTCATCGATGAAGGTTCCGCGCGTTGTGGCCTATCCAGGGTACGGCTGGGCCGAGTTTGTCGCGCATCGTTACGCGGCCGACGACAGTGAGCTGGACGATTTCTACCAAGGTATCGGCCATTGGTTGGCACTAATGCGCGTGCTAGGCGGCAGTGATCTGCATGCCGAGAATCTCATCGCGATGGGGTCACATCCCGTGGTGGTGGATTGCGAGACTCTTTTCACCCCAAGAATGCCTTCACGTCCGTCAGGATTGGGCCAGGCCGCTGATCAGGCCGCCGAGGTACTCGGAGGGACTGTGCTGGCCATAGGGTTGCTGCCGGCGCGTGGTCAGGCTTTGGGTTGGCGCGGCGTGGATAGTTCCGGTATCGGCATGCTGCGGGGGCAGCAACCCATGCAGCCGCAAGTCATTATTGCCAATGTCGGCACTGACGAGGCCAGCCTTGGTTCCATCATGGTGGAGCCGGCGGCCGCACAGAATCATCCCAGCGAACAACCCGCTTTGGTGCGGTTTTGGCCGCGGGTACTTGAAGCATTTGAGCAGATGACCGCGGGCTTAAAGCATCTTGATGCCGCAGGCCAGCTAGAAGTCCGCCTGCGACGCTTTGCTGATTGCCCGGTACGCGTGGTGCCGCGGGCTACTGAAACCTATGCAGAGATCGGCCGCATGCTGTGGCACCCCATATCTCTGCACGATGAGGGGGCGGCGCGCCAGCGCGCCTTCGGCTTGCTGGCAGAAATGGCCGAACGTACGCCGCTGGCACCCTCCGATGCTGCGGTGATCGGGGCTGAAATTGACGCGCTGATGGTGGGCGACATCCCTTTTTTCAGCGCCTTGCCTGGCCATGGCCGACTTGATGGACCTAGCGGGACGCAGTGGCTTGCTCCTGGCGACCGGATTAAAGAGGCGCTGCAACATTGGCGGACGTCGGATTTGCAACTGGATCGACAAGTCATCCAGGCAGCTCTCGTCAGCGCTTTTATCGGCGAAGGCCTATTACCCAAGCAGGGTTCGCTATGGTCCGCGCGGGCAAGCCAAGGCGATATTGAACGGCGCCGGCGTCGGCAGGCCGCGGCGATCATGCGCCTGATCCTTGCCAACGCCATCCGCGGGGGCGACGGCAGCATCGCCTGGATCGCTCCGATGGTCAGCCCGACGAGTCGTACTACGCAACCGATCAAGCAGGATCTCTACAACGGTATCTCTGGTATCGCGGTGGCGGCGGCGGCCTATCTGCGCGAAACCGATGCCGGGCGCGCCGATCCGGTGGATGGTCTCGATGAGCTGCTCAGTGCGAGCTTGCGCACACTGGATCATGCAGAAGCTAGACGCCTGCGTGACGAAGCCGGCGACATAGAGCTCAGGCCGCGTCTGCCGGGGGGCTATGTTGGCCTGGGCTCGCAGATCTGGACCTGCCTGACGCTGGCTCGCTGGGGCATCGAGCCGGAGCAAATGCTGCAGCGCGCCCGCGCGCTGGCCATCCAGCTTCCCAGGGCCGTTATGGAAGACACCTCTCACGACGTGCTCAGCGGTGTCGCAGGAGCCATTCCGCCATTGCTGGCGCTGGCGGCGGTGTTACCGAACGAAGGCTATTTGAGCATGGCTCGACAGTTCGGTGACCTGCTGTGCGAGCGTGCTCGCTATAAAGATGGCATGGCCTGCTGGGGCAGCGAACCTGGCATGGCGGGTTTAGGCGGTTTCTCGCACGGCACCACCGGCATCGGCTGGGCGTTGCGCAAGCTGGCCCGTGCCAGCGGTGAATTTCGCTATGACGAGTTGGCAGATGCCGCGTTTGCTTACGATGACTCCTTATTCGATGCGCAGCATGGCAATTGGCGAGATCTGCGCACGGCCGAGCAAACCCCTGGTGCCGCGACCTGGTGCAATGGGGCGGTCGGTATCGGATTGGCGCATGTAGACCTCGACCCTCAACTGGCAGATCCATCCACGCGGTTGCTGCTACGTCGCGCCGCGGCGGCGACCTGGCAGTCTGGCCTGGGCCTTGACCATTGCCTCTGCCATGGCGACCTCAGTGTGTGGGAATTATTCGAGCATGCCATCGCCGCGGGCGAGGCGCCGGAAGGCATGAGTAGCGAATACCTGCGGGCTTCGATACTCAGCAGTCTGGAAAGCCATGGCCTAACCTGCGGCATGACCAAAGATATCTTCGTGCCGGGCTTGATGACTGGCGCTGCAGGAGTGGCTTATCAATTGCTGCGCATGCATCCGGCCAGCCAGCTACCATCGGTGCTGACCCTGGCTTGAGCCGTGCTTGGTGGGCCAAGGCTAAGTGTCGGGTTAGCGCAATCTGGCTGCCGAAGTCATCAAGAAGATCCGCGGATGTTTATTCGCGCCATCGGCGAATGGCGGGCAGACCTCACCCCTTATAGACCCCGCCCTTATAGACCCCACCTCTTAACTGCCAGGAGGGGTAGCGATGTCCCCAGGCTGAAGGCCAAGCAGGGTTACATAGGCGGCGATATGCTGATAGGCAGCTTGGTTCATGAAATCGTCTGGGGTAGATAAAATAATCTTGGTATTTACCGCCCCTTTCAACGAAACGCTCTTCTCGGGCTGAGCATAGCCAAGATTGAGGGACTGAACATACTGAACGAATTCACTCACCTGGGCCGGGGTCGGTAGCTGCGGCTCGTATATGTTTAAGATCCGACTAAGCCCGTCATTGCTCCATGCGCAGGGAACTATGTCCATGGTATTGAATACGCGGCGCGTCCTGCTTTCCATATTTTCATTGAAATATTGAGCAAAGGCGCCGTTGCCAGCCGTCGGACCCGCAAATGTATGGCAGTGGAATTCCCTAAAAGGGAATGCATCCTTGAAGTAGACGGCAAGCACGGTAGCAAGAGCTCCGCCCAGGCTATGGCCAATGATATTGAAAATGCGCCCGGTACTGCCGACAAAGTCAGCAAGCAGAGGCGTTGTCCTGCTAAGCACTGACCGCGTTTTTAATATGCCTTCCACGCCATCCCATGCTCCTTGAGATATTTGCACGCCGGACGGGCAGCTTTTGATCAGGCCGCTCAGCTCCTGGAGCGTGGTTATTTCATTATCTTCGTCGGAAATATCGAATTGTGACTTGGGGTTGGTTCCGCTCGTTACTATGCTGATGTCGCCACTGTCATCTTTCAATGCCACCGTTACATTGGCGGAATATCCATCGCTATTATCTGGAATGTAAATCGCCGGACCCCAGACGACACTGAACTTACCCGCGGTCATTTTGGATTTGCTAATCCGGGTCGTGATGTTAATTTTAGTCGCGGATGCGTCTGGATTTTGCATAACGACCCCAGCATCGCTTGTTGTTGCCGAATTAACGATATACGCCAGGGTAAGAGCAGTCTGTAGCTGTGTACTCTGCGATTCCATGATGTTTCCCTCTTGATTAAATAGGGTGCGGATAAACTCGCGCGCCATTGAAGAAACGTGTTCCGCCTTCGTTACTTAAGATCACATATAGAGGATGGATATCATCTTATTCGTCGGTGCCGCTCTTCTGGCCTATCGGCTTCGCCGCCGACGCCGGGGTAGGTGTCGGCGGGTGGATGTCGCTCTGGCGACATGAATCCGCAGGAAGCCAAAGTGGACGATATATTCACTCTCTGCGCTTTCAGTCACGCTGATTTCTGGCAAACAGACTCAGGGCTCGGGACTCGCTAAGGGCGCCCCTGTGTACAGGTTGAAACGTAGACCGGAGTCGGGTTGACGCAAAAGTTGCGGCACCTCTTGATTTGGAGGACCTTCCGCCAGCCACCAAAGCTTTAGCGATTTGAAGGAGAACACCAGATCGAAATCGGTGGCGATAGAGCCTGAGTCCATGGGCCGCGTTCCGCGTCGATCCTGGAACCACTTCATCCAAGCGGTCGAACCCGGTTCGGGCGAACAGATGTTGGAGCCCTTATGGTTTGGTTTGCCATAGTTGTCGCATAACCCATAGCCAGGCGAGACCTTGGTGGGGATGGACGGCAAGAGGAACGAATCCATCTTGTGTGCCGAGACGTTCCACTGCGCCGTGCTGTGGCAGCTCATGCAGGCAGAGTCCGGAAAATTCTTCTTCACGACGCCGTTGATGACGATGTTGTTGCGCGCGCCGTCGTTGGGGCCGGAAAGCCGGCCACCCCAGCCAAGCGTCCGCGTTGCGTAAAAGGGGGCCGACGGATTGATCCAGTTCTCGTGCAGGGTCATGTTGTCTGCGGTGGCCTGGGGATCGTTGCCCCATTGCGCGCCTAGCGGCACCATTTTGTCCCAGATGTCGCCATCGATCCGGCTGTCATAAACCAGCGTCACGAATACCCAGCCGGTATCCGGCGAAGACTGGGAGTCCTTCACGATGATGTCGAACTGGGCCACATAGCCCGGCCACACTTGCGGCTTGTTCGAGTTGCCCGGCGGACCTACGCCAAGATACATATTCCACACCTGAGCGCCCTTCATGGCCTTCCACCAGTCGAGCGGGTCTTTCGCATCTTCGGAAGTGAATATCGCCGCTTTTATGATGAGAGATCCCTCGGTGAATTGAGTGTCGTTGGTGAGCAGGGTGGGCTTGGTGGCAGAGTCTCCCCAGAACTTACGCAGCGTATAGGCCGCGCGTGCGTCGTAGTAGGTCAGGACGTGCGTATTGAATCTGGTGAGAAGATCGGTGCCAGGGAATTGGTCGGGGCCAAAATCGCTTGCCCCGTAGGTGCCTCGAATGGCCTCGCGCAGACTGCCCAGCCATGGCTCGTTGTACCAGCCGGCCTTGGCTGCGTCCCAGGTTTCGTAGTGCATGATGAGCTCGCGGGCGTTCTTGGCGACCGCCGCCTTCAGCGCATTGGCATAGTCGAGAGCGTTATTCGGCGTGATGTTGCCGTTCTTGATGGCTGCTTGCCAAGGCGCGTTGGTCAACGCCGACGGCGCCTGAGTCGGCCACGCGTGATTCAACTTGAACAGCGGGCCCGAATACACCCCAGAGGATGGCACGGAGCCATTATTGTCCTGAAACGGGGTGGCCGCCCTGAGAACTTTATAATCTTGATGGGTGGGCGATTGAAAAGGCGTTTGTGCCGCCCCCACCGGTATGGTGAATGGCGATATTAACAAGAGAAGGCCTAGAAGAAGCCGGCGTTGCCAAATAGTCATTTTATCGGTCCTTGTTCAGCGCTTGGCAGATACAGGCGGTGACATCAACAGTCCACACAGTTACCCCGATAGACCCATACGGGCCGCTGAAATATAACGACAACGCATGCCGCCATGGTCGCCATATGATTACTCGTGCCGAATAAGCGTCATGCTTAGCATTCGTCGACATCCTTCTTTAAAATCGTTATTCGGTTCAGCATAGTCACTATGCAAATATGCGGCGCGCACCCAGGCACCAGCCCTGGTGTCGCGACTCTGGTGGTGCGAATTTTCGTCTTTACGCAACGCTTCGACGTTGATTCGACGACTTGGTCATTTGCTATGGCCAAGAAATGCCGTGATTAAATAAACGCCTTGCAATAGATATCCCTTAGCATGTCGGTCCCTTGTATAGCCTGCGCCGTCAATATGGCGTCAATATGGTTATGAATAATTGGTTTAAACGAATATATGGCTAACTGCTTTTACAAGGTATTAATGGTCGCTACCTGAGTGAGTCGTGCAAATTGACGGTGCGTTCATTGATGGTGCTTATAAGTCATTGGTTGGCATCGCCAACAATCTTAAAGGTGGGTGTGTCAGCAGCACCCCCATCTCGATGGCTAGGGCTGGTGAAAGGCTGCGATGCCGATTATCAACGGGATAAGCCGACTTACATGCTTATGTCGCTACCCTAATCCGAGGCGGAATTAGTAATCCCTCTTGCCCTCTTGAACCATCGATCGTTACGCACGGAAATCGTGCCGAAGACAGCCCTTTGGAATGGAGTACAAACAGGCCCGGCGTATCTTTTGACTGAGCAGGTTTGAAATCGCAGTGGCAGGAGGGCAGCGGACTGCTGCCGAAGTGACCGCACTTGCAGCCTATGATTTAGCGCCCGTGATGCGCATGGATGCAGCCGCGGCAGCTTTCGGCGGAGGACTGTTGACGCTTGCCATGACTTCGGCACCTTTCCTGCTGACACGAAACGCCCCATGATGCCATGCGGCGTCGCCGCGACGCCCGGGCTGGACACTATTTGAGCTAGTAAGGAGCACGATGATCGAGCAGGCGACAAGTCTTGGTATCGATGAGTTGCGCACTTACTGGGCTTGCGCGTGCGCGCCTGGGTCGGCTGCACCACTACCGCAGGATGTGGTGAAGACGTTGCTGGCTGGCTTGCGTCTTAATGTGCTGGAAACTCTGCGCTATCTGCATCAGGAGCGGCCGAGTTATGCGCGATTCGAAGCCTGGGTATGGGAGCGCAATGACGGCGAATTGAACGAGGTCTCGCTGAATCGCTTGCGGCGTGCACTGGCAGGCGAGACCGTCGGCGCCGAAGTCGGTAGTCTCGACGGCGTCGAAGGCCTGAGCACGGACGATCTTGCACACTGGCACGAGCATGGCTACGTCATTCTGCGCAACGCGATCAGCACGGAAGCGGCGGAAATCGCAGAGATGGCCATCTATGATTTTTTAGGGATGGACCGCGACGATCCGGAGTCCTGGTATCGCGAATCGCTGGGTCATTCCATCTGGGTGAAGCTACTGCGGCATCCGGCATTGGTAGCCAATCGTCGCGCGCCACGTATTCATAAGGCCCATGCGCAACTATGGGGGCGCGAGGATCTTTGGGTAACCGTCGACCAGGGTGGATTAAATCCGCCGGAGCGCGAAAACTGGCGGTTTCCCGGACCGCATTTGCACTGGGATGCCACGCTGGCCGAACCGCACTGCTTAGATTTGCAGGGCATTTTGTATCTCGCCGACGTTGCTGAGGACCAAGGGGCATTCTGCTGCGTGCCAGGCTTTCATCGCACTTTGAAACCGTGGCTGGAAAGCATTCCCGCAGGCGTGAATGCGCGTGATCATGCGCAGCGCACCTTGACGATGAAGCCGGTTGCCGCAAAGCGCGGCGACATGATCATCTGGCATCACCTGCTGCCGCATGGCAGCAGTCCGAACCGTGCGCAGCGACCACGCGTCGCGCAGTACATGTCATTGCGACCCACGCGATTTGCCTATACCGAGGAATGGAAGTCTTGATGGCGATGGCTTCGCCAGTGACGGCGCTCAGGTTCACCTAATCAGGTGCTGCGTCAGGTGCGAATAGCCGCCTGATCCCAGTCGCTGCGGAGGGATGCTGCCTGATGATGCGCGGCATAGCCCATGGCCAGTTCAGCGGGCTTGCCGGCAAATGGCCGCTCGTCCTTTGGACCCGGCGGCCACCCATCAAGATGCGCTACACGCCATCGTAGACGAGCCGCGTAAACAGCTCCGGGGTAACGATGAACTTCCCCCACTTGGCGTCGAACGGCGCGGTGGGCTTGGCCGCGACCACCTCGGCTACGGTCATGCCCTGACGCTTGAGTATCGCAACGCGGCTGCGGACGGCGACTAGCATGTCGCGATACTCGAGCAGTTGCTTGCGGTCCGCCACCGCGCCATGCCCTGGGACGATAATCGTTTTGTCGGTCACGAACTTCAGATAGGAGTCGATCGCGGCGATGGTTCCATTGATGCCGCCACCATGCTCATGGTCGATGAACGGATAAATGCCGTTCCAGAACGTGTCGCCCGTCGCCAGCACATCGGCATGCGTGAAATAGACGGAGATGTCGCCGTCGGTGTGGCTGGCCATGAGCGGATGCACCACGATGGACTCGCCATTCATCGTGTACGTCTTGTCCATGGTCAATCGAACTGACGGCACGCCGTCCGCGGCGACGGCGGGGAAGGTGTGGTCCCAATCCGAGACGCGCGATGCCTGGGTGAGATGGCTGACGGTTTGTGGCGTGGCGATGATGGTGGCGCCTGCCTGGTGAAGCCACGCATCGCCGTCTGAGTGATCCCAGTGCCAATGGGTGTTCGCGACGTACTTGACGGGTGCTGGGCCAAGCTTGGCCAGGCTTGCCTGCATGGCCGCCTTGGACAAGCCGATGCCGGCATCGACCAGAAACTTGCCGTCCGCGCCGCTCAGCACCGTGATGTTGCCGCCGGATCCTTCCAGTTCCGACACGTTGGCGCGCAGCGGATGCGTGAGGATGGCGCCTTTGGCAGCCTCGGCATTGACGTGGTCGACAATGCCCTCTTCGCTCAGTGCTGGTGCTGCCCAGGCAGCGATCAGTGCTAGCGAAAGAGTTCGTACCAAGAAATGTGCGGTCTTGCTGGTCGACATGGGTTGCCTCGCTTGTTGATGGGGGTGGGGATAAAAGGGCCCGCGCCCGATCCGCCGGTTCACGGCAGACGGGCAAGGGGAGCTGGCTTTGTGATCGACAAAACCCGCCTGACGGGTCGCGATCTGGTGCTCGGTCGCTTAGGCGATGGCCGGGTTCGCCAAATGCCGAAGGTTGGGAGGTGTCGCTCCCAACCTCGGGCCATCCGCTGTCTGATAGCGGCGCCGTGCGCTTGCGGCAGGGCGATTAATCGATGCGGTAGATGTGATACGCGTTGGAGTCGGCGAAGGTGTCAGTGAAGCTGGTGCCATTGACCAGCGGGATCGTGCGTCCCTCGTTGACCACGGTAACTGTGGTTGCGCCGGAGCTCTTTACCGTGAAGGTGACCGACTGGTTGGCCGGTGGCGGCGTGGCCGGCGTGCCTGAGGCGGCGAAGACGTAGAAGTGGCTGCCGTCGTACTTGGCCATGGCGCTGACGTTGCCGTTCTGGCTTACATAGCCGTCCGCGAATGGCGACAGCAGCACGTTGTTCAAGCTGTTCACCAGCCCGTTGAACGCGGTGATGTTTTCCACCACGTTGTGGATCGTCACGCCCGGGGTCTGCTGGCAGTAGTAATCGGTGGTGGTCGGATCATTGCCATCGATCAGTGTGGTGTAGTCCATGCACGGGCCGCTAAAGTTGTGCTGGAACCACAGCACGCCGCGCGCACCGGCGATCAGGCCATGCATGGCGGCCGCCTTCATGGCCGGCGGCGTGATGCAGTCCGTTCCGCCCGATACGGGGCAGCCCGTCTCCACGTCCACCACCACCGGCTTAGACTGGTGATTAAGCGTATTGGAAAGCTTCTGCAACCGAGTCACGTTGAACGCATAGTTCGCTGGCAGGGCGCGCTGCTCGCGGGTGATCCCAGTAGGGTTCGCACCTGAGCAGATGGCTTCGCTGTTCGGGAAAAAGGCGCAACCGCCCTGGGAATTGGCCTCCAGGTCAGAATCGGTCATCCAGTAGCTGTCCGCCGAAAGGATGTCCGAATAGCCGAGGAACACCGCGGCCTCGGAATCCCACATCCAGAACAGCACGCCTTTGCCGTAGCCCTGATGCTTGGCCATGCTATCGATCGGGTAGCCCGGCGACCCGTAACTGGTCGGCAGGCCCGTGTAGGACCACTTGGACACGGTATAGCCGCAGTCGCTGCCGGCCGGTATGCAGTCGTTGGTGTTGCCGTTCGGGGCGGTCGGGTCCCATCCGTTGGCGGCGGCCCCGTATTGCATATCCGCCTCGTCCCAACCGTCATACGACACCGTTTCCGATCCGCTGTTGGACGTGGTGTCGGGCGCGGAAATATGCATGCCGCCCGCGCGGATCACGTCGTAGTCCGCACGCGGCTGGCTGGGGTCGCCCGCCTTGCCGGCGATGTTCCAGTAGATGTTTTCGCCCATCGCCGCGGCATAGCCCACTTGTGTGGCATCGGCCGGCTGCTCCAGCCATGCGCCCAGCCAGATGTGGTTATCCATCCACGCGCTGCGCGGATCCTTGTTGGCGAAGTACTGCGGGCCACCGTCGATGTCGCGCAACGTGACACCCAGCGGAAGCGCAGCCGTCGCCAACGAAGCCTTGCTGGCGATCTTTGGGATCGGGCCGGTGCCTGTCCCGGATACTTGAAGCCAATGGCTGCGCGGCGCATGAGTTGCGCCCGCTGCTTGGCTGCTATGCGAAACCATCAACGAGAGCATCAGGCAAAGAGGGATCATCTTGTGCTTCATGGCTTTCATTACATTTCCTTGGTGAGTGGGGTAGGGCATGCAATCCACAGCACGAAGCCCGGCACGGCGAAACAGAGCAGGCTGCTTCATTGCTGCAACGGCATCTGAAAGGCTTAGCCATACATCTACCTGCGCGGGTGGCTGCATCGCCGGGCCAAGCGTTCTTCACGGCGCGATGCTTCTTGCGCCGGTTGTTACGATTCTTTGCCGGCAGCCTCGGTGCCCATGTAAGACCCTGCCCAGAGGGCCATCTGGATATGTATCGATTTGCACCAGGCGTTGTGCATGCGGGACACGTCGGCAGCGTCATGGTCATGCGCGGCGAGATACGTGCGCATGCTGCCGTTGAGCACGGCAACGAAAGCAATGATGTCGCCGTAAGGCACGTAGGGAGTCGAGCTGACGCCGTCCGTCTGGTTCTTTTTCAGGCGAGTGTGTCTGAGCGCGATTTCATGCTGGTAATTGAGCCAGTCCTGGTCGTATGGGCGCAGGCACGTATCGCGGATCCATTGCTGAAACCGCTGATTGCTCCGCGCCAGATAGTCCGGGGCTGGCGTTCCATCCAGGTTGCGCGAGTGCCTGGCCAGGTGTGGGATGCCCGCGATGATGTTGGCCCGCCAGTGATTCACGATGGTCTCGACCTGGGCTTGGAGTACATCACCCGCCATGCGCAGGAAGTGCTCGTCCTCTTTCGTGAATCCTGTTGATACCTTGAGTCGCTCAAGATCAGCGAGCGTGGAGGGGGAGGGCGCAACCTCAGCTGTTCCGTACGTATATCCCGGGATGTTGATCGCAGGGCTGTTCATGGGTGTCTCGGTGAGGGAGGGCTTGGCGGCTCGATACGTTCGGGTCAGGCGGTATCCACATGCTTGCGTCGACGCCTGGCGGGCGTCGCCTCCCGCCAGGTGTGCGATACATGCTTCTATGCGTGGACTTCTATGCGTGGAGCCTTGCTGTGCTACGCGTGGGACGAGTTAGGTCGGGCTAGCGGATGGCTGATCAGGCCGGCGCGCCGTACTGACTAACGGCGTCCATGACGCGTGCGGAATACACCAGGGCGGCACCTGCGTTCAGTGCGATGGCCACACCAAGCGCTTCGGCGATTTCCTCACGGGTTGCGCCATGTTTGAGGGCTTCGCCGGTGTGAACGGTGATGCATCCATCGCAGCGACTGGTGACCGATACCGCCAGGGCGATGAGTTCACGCGTTTTCGCGTCCAGCTTGCCGGTTTTGTTGCCAGCCTTGGACAGGGTCTGATAACCGCCAAGCGTGTCAGGGCTCAGCTTGCCAATTTCCCCGATGCGGCTCATCAGTTCAGTACGGTATTCAGGCCAATTCATCATGAGAGTTCTCCTTAAAATGGTGATGTGTGTTTTCCCGCCGGACAGCACGGGTCGGGTCTGCAGGTGGATCGAAAGACATGCATGAGCTTCAGGCGCAATGGCATGGCCGCCGCGACTGTTCAAGGCGACCAGCCCGTAAGCTCGACTGAGGCGCGGTCGATGGAGTGGGGGCGTGTTTATCTCTTGCCGTTGCTCGCGAGGTGCTGTGCATGCGCAAGGCTGGCAGTCATGCACCACTAGCCCGTTTCTTGTTCACGGCATTCTTCCCTGCGCCTGCATGGCGTTTCCCCGCGGCACGCTTACTTGATGGAGGCCCGGCACCGGATCATTGCGTGCGTGCTTTCTCCATTCGGTCATCGAATGGTTTTCGCGCCCCGTGCCGCGCTGGCTTTATCGAGCGTCTTCTACCGTGCCATCGAGTAGTTCGAGCAAATGACGTCATTGGGTATCGAGTCCAGGGACCATGTGGACATATATATAAGCACTTATGTAAGCTGTCAAGCGCTGCTGATGAGAGGGGCGGCATGGCTGCATGGACGGCTAAACATCAGTGACAAGGGGCGCTGCTTTCTTGTGGCCGCACTGTAAAAAGCATTCCGCTCACCCAGCAGGGCGCACGCCCCTTTCTCACTTACTCGGTTCCAGCCCACCCCATCCCCAAGGAGCAAAGCAACATGATTGACACGACCTTCATCACCACTGGCGACGGATGCCGCCTCGCCTATCGCCTCGACGGCGACGACACCAAGCCCGCGCTCGTCCTGTCGAACTCCATCGGCACAACGCTACATATGTGGGATGGCCAGATAGCCGCGCTGACCGAACACTTTCGCGTACTACGCTACGACGCCCGTGGCCATGGCGAATCGGATGCTCCTGCCGGGGCCTACTCGATGGACCGGTTGGGTCGCGACGTCATCGAGTTGCTCGATGCGCTCGGCATAGCGCGCGCGCACTACCTTGGCTTGTCGCTCGGCGGCCTGGTGGGACAATGGCTGGGCATCCATGCGCCGGATCGCATCGATCAACTGATCTTGAGCAATACGTCCGCCCATCTGGGGCCCGTCAACGAGTTCGATGCACGCATCGCCGCAGTGCAGACATCGCCCGACATGGCCGCCGTGGCGCAGGCCTTCCTGGCCAACTGGTTCCCGGCCCACATGTTTGAAGCAAAGCATCCCGCGATTGAGCCATTCCGCGACATGCTGCTTTCCACCACGCCACGGGGTTTGGCAGGCTCCTACGCTGCGGTGCGCGACAACGACATGCGGCGAACGATTGCGCTGATCCATCGCCCCACCTTGGTAATTGCGGGCAGCAACGACACCGTTACGCTTGTAAGCCACGGCGAGCACATTGCCGCGACCGTGCCGGGTGCGCGCTTGGTGATCCTGCCGGCCGTCCATTTGCCCAACATTGAGCACCCGGAGCTGTACATGCGCACGGTGCTGGATTTCCTGCTGGAAGGCGAAGCCGCCTGAGGAACAAGGCAAAGCCAGATTCGCTTCGGGTCGTCGACGAGCGAATCTGGCTTTATGTCTGGCTACTTATCGACGCAGCGACAGGGAGGTGGGCATGAAGATACCCGGCAGGGCTGATGCTTTAGCTGCCTGATCGGTGCAGAAAGTGCTGGGTTATTACACGCCCTACATCAGCTGATTTGCTGCTGTGTCGCGCAATGTATTGTGCCGCCGCCGTTGGCAATGCCGTCCGTGGTTATCTGAATGACGTAACGTTCGGGGTAGATGGCCTGGACGATCTGAAACGCGAGTAGATCATTCGCCGGATCGCCGAACTGCGACATGACTACGCAGCGGTTCGCTTCATAGTAGCCAATGTAGCCGGCGGCGAAGGTGATTTCGAAGCTTTGCCGGTATGTCACCAGCGCGTTGTTAATGCCTGTTGATCGCACATTGACCGTCGACTTGACCTTGCTGAGGTCCGGCGTCGGCAGCAGCACGATGTTGATCTGATCGCGTTGCCGCAAGAGCGCGGCGAGATCGCTGATGGGAATCTGATGGATGGTCAGCGAGCCTAATGTGACTACGGCCGTGGGTGCCCCTGCGGGCATCGGCTGCCATACCTTGACCACCGGTACGGCCGAGCCGAAATAGCTCAGATTTTCTTGAGCCGTCGTCTGCGGCGCCGCGCCGCCCGGCAGGCCGGCCAGCAAGGCAGACAAGTTCAGGGCATCAACCGATGTCGGCTGGCGGTCATTGTCGTTGACCTTGCCGCCATCCCATGTGGCCAGGATCATCGTCGCAAAGGCAGATGCTTCGGCCGATGGGAAGCGCATGTAAAAGTCGGCGTGGCCATCGGTAATTTCGGACCCCCTGACACCGGGAATCCAATACACCTTGCGAGCGCCGAGCAGGCGATTGAACTCGCCCTCTATCTCTGCAGTGGTCTTGGATGGGTTGCGGTTGTTGTTGATCACGCAGCTCTTGGCGACGATGGCCAGCCCGTTGCCACTCAATTCCACGCCGCCGCCTTCCATCGTAAGCCACGTGGACATCGGGGCAGCACCGGTGCGCTCGATGATCGAGCGCGCAACGTCCATATCGCCATCGATGACCTGGAACTCAACGCCCCCCAGGCCGTTGCTTGTATTGAAGGGTCCCATCTTGACGGTGTCGTATCGAAACAGCGGAGCCAGGCCGGTGGCCTGACGAAGACCGTTGAGGTTGTTGGCCGACGGCGCCAGCCCATCATTGTTCGGGCCAAAGCCCTGGCCCCAGCCGTTGAAATTGAAGTTGATACCGTAGGTCCGGCCATCCGAGCCCTTGGCGAAGACGGGCGCGGTATCCCGCACCCACAGGTCATTGATCGGCTGCCGTGCAAAGCTGACCCGATCCGATCGAATGGCAGGCAACGGCTTGCCGGCATCCGGCCCGGTCGTAGGGGCGGCGACCAGGATTTGTCCGCCAGGCACGCCGTTGGCCGTTGTCTGATAAGGCGACTGTGTTGTCGAAGCGCTGATCGGCGCTGAGGTGAGCTGGATCGTGTTCTTTTCGCCGACACCGGCAACTATGCGGGCCACATGTGCGTTCGCATCGAGCAGATCCTGATCGCCACGGTTGAGGTTTACGCTTCTGCGCGTGTCGACAAGCATGTTGACTAACTCGAAGCGCGACAGCTGGGTCGCGATACGAATAAGGTCTTCGCGCGCCATGGCTCGGCTTAAAGGCAGGTCGGTGGAGCCGTTCCGGTTAGCGGCCACCATGCTGGCATCGTCACCCCAGGCGGACACCGTGGCACCAAACGCCATCCAGGTCGCCGTGTGCTGCGCACCTTCGCTGGGCACTTTGAGGGTCACGGACGTAGGCTTTCCCGAATTCGCGGGCGTGTTGCCGCCCGCGGCGGCGTCTTCGCCACCGGCGTCATCCCCGCCGCACCCTGACAAGGGCGCGACCAAGAGAAAAGCACCGGCAGCCATCGAGGCCTCAATAAACTTGCGTCTCGTCAATTTCATGATGGTTGCATCAGGTAAAACGTTAGCGGACCACGCAGTCGACATGGCGTTGCGTCAGGCCGCTGACGCGATCAAGGTAATCGATGCACGAATGCATCAAGAAGAGTTGGTTCGCCCATGAGGCGCACAACCGAAACACTAAGCCCGGTCAGAAGCTGCCCGCTGGCTGCTGCTGAGTGACGCAATGGATCATGCCGCCATTGGCGTAGAGATTTCGCACATCGATGCCAACTACCACGCGATCCGGGAAAACCCGCTGAAGCGTCGCTTTGGCGACGGCGTCGTTTGCGTCGTTATAGGTTGGCATCAGTACGACCGAGTTGCCGACATAGAAGTTGACGTACGAGCCCTTGTATCCGAGGTCCTTGCCGTAGCTTGTCACTACGTTGTTTTGCGTGGGCGGCAATTGAACGAATTTGTACGGCACACCATGGGCATCTTTGGCGGCGTAAAGTCGCTGGATGTCGGTGGAGGAAAGGCCCCATTCATCGAGGTCGGCCGGACTCATCGTGGCAATGGTGTCGCTGGTCGCAAATCGCGCAAAGCCGTCGATATGCATATCCGTGATGTCGGCCTTCCGAACACCGTCCAGCCAGATGAAGTTTGAAACACCCAGGTTGGCGGCAAGCACCGCATTCATCTGATCTTCGGTTACATCCGGATTGCGGTTGGGGTTGAGGATAGAACTGCGCGTGGCCAGAAAAGTGCCGCGCCCATCGGTTTCTACAGCCCCGCCTTCAACCACATAGTTGCTGAGGTCGAGCTTTGACATATTGAGCTCTCGTGCGACTACAGCGGGGACGTCTGCGCTCAATTGATACGGCTGTTTTCCGCCCCAGCCATTGAAGCCCCAGCTTTGAATAGCCATGGCATGGTCAGGGCCATAGACGAAAACCGGGCCGTTGTCGCGAACCCACACGTCGTCCGTGGGCTGAACCACGAAGGTCACGTTGGCGAGCGGGATGTCGGCTTCAGCCAGCAGATTTTGAATACGCTCCTGCTCGCTGGCGCTGTAGGCGACAATGTGGACCATTTCGCCGCTCACCAGGGAGCGCGTCATGTCGATCCAGGTCGATTCGATGCGGTCCCTGTAGGTGGCCCCATAGGTATAGGCGTGCGGCCACTGCAGCCAGGTGCCTTCATGGCGGACATTTTCGTGCGGCATCGTGGTTTGGGCAGCGGCACAGGCGGTGCTGAGCAGTGCAACGGCGGCCAGAAGCAAAGCCGGGCGACGGGTGGCAAGGCGTTTCGTATCGCGATGTGACATGGCGTGACCTCGGGGTGCGCGCCGGGCGCGTGAAGGGTTCGGCTGGCACCTTACGCGGCCAACCTGATATCGAGCTGACATCCCGGCCTTGCTTTCCCGCGCAGCGTGCCACCTCATGTGGCGTTACCCATGCCTGGCCCGCCCTGCATCCAGCGCTCTTCATGGGAAGGGCAGGCAAGACGAACAGTGAATGTTTGCTGGGGGCTTTCAGCCCAGCCTTTAGCTGATCTGCAGGCGCACCCTGGCGCCGTGCGGCGCGAGGTTCTCGAGAATCAGCTGGCCGCCATGAAGTTCGGCAATGTGCTGCACGATGGATAAGCCAAGACCATAACCCGGGCTTCCTGGTGCCTTGCGAAAAGCCTCGCGCGCACTGGCCAACTGATCCATGGGTCAATGCGTTCTCGATCAGATTGCGCACGGCGATTTGCAGCAGGCGCCGGTCCGCAACGACTACGGACTGCTCCATGTCCGTGCTGATGGCATGCCCCTCCGGCAGCGCCGCCTCTACGATCAGGTCAAGGCGGACTTTTTCCTTCATGACCCCGGCGGCCGACGAGTCGAGCTGCGCTAGCAGTAGCAGTTTGTCGATTAACGTCGCACTGGTTCGCGCCACATGGCGAATCTGCGTAAAACCTTCCTCCAGCGGGATATCGCCGTAGCCCACCGAATCGCAGATGGCGAGCAGGTTGGCCACCGGTGCACGAAGCTCGTGGGCCGCCGCCGCGATCAAGCGCTCACGGATATCCATGGTTTCCGCCACAGGGCGCAGGGCCTGGCGCGCCAGCAGGGTGCCTACCGCGAGGCCGAGCAGGGCAAGCGCGGTCACTGCAAGCAGGAGATCGCGCGTAAACACGGCATGTGCGGCATCGATCGCGCTGGGATCGCCCAGGACGAGGATTCTTGCTGCAACGCGATCGGCGGCGTCGTAGGTGGTTTTGCTCAGCGACAAATAAGAGGCGCCCAAGCTGTCGCGCCCCTCGCGGATCGCGCCGTCCTCGCTGCCTGCATTGGCATTGGCCAGTTCGGCGGGCGAGTGGATGTTGAAGATGGCCTGTTCGGGCCTTAGCAGGATGGGATCAGGCGATCGTTGCGAGATAACCCAGATATCGACGCCGCCAGTGAGTAGGTCAGGCTCTTTGTGCAGCAGTTCGTCGTGGAAGCGGCCTTGTGCATCGAACCAGCTCAGCCCATAAACCGCCGTCGCCCGCAGCCGCAACATGTCTTCGAGTCCGATGCGCCCCAGCCGAGCATTCATGCTTATGGCCAACGCGCCCAGGCACGCGATGCCCACAATCCACGCGACAGCCCAACTCACGGTGAGCTTCAGATACAGGCGCTGGTAGACGGTGTTATGACGACGCTTTGCCATCGGGTGCCTCAAGCAGGTATCCCGCGCCGCGCACCGTGTGAAGCAGTGCCGGCCCGCCCAGTTTTCTGCGCAACGACGCAATGATCACTTCTTCGGCATTGGACGCCGGCAGATTGTCCTCACCCCAGCACCCGGCGATCAGTTCGCCGCGCGACACGACCTTTCCCGCACGCTCGGCCAACAACTGCAGGGCGACAAACTCCTTGTTGCGCAGAGGCAGGGCAATGCCGGCGCGCCGAACTTCACGACGCCCGACATCGACCTCAAGGTCGGCAATACGAATAATGCTGGGCCTGATGACGGATCCGCGACGCGCTATCGCGACAAGCCGGGCAAGCAACTCTTCCATGTCGAACGGTTTGACCAGATAGTCATCGGCCCCAACCTCGAAGCCACTCAGCCGATCAGCCACGCGATCGAAGGCGGTGAGGAATAGAGCCGGCGTGGTCACTCCGCGGTCTCGCCAGCTCTTCAGGCGAAGCAGTGCATCGCCATCGGGCAGGAGCCGGTCCAGCACCCATACGTCGTAGGTATATGACTGGATAAACGATTCGGCGGTGGCGCCATCAGCCGCCTCATCAACCGCATGCCCAGACGCAAAGCGGGGCAGGGGCCTTAGGCTACCCGTTAAAGATGGCCGTTGCCGCGGGAAAGGGCTGTGGCCCCCGACTTCCTGGCGCAGAAGCCGGGGGCGCCGAGCCTGGCTTGAGCTGTACGCAGCGGCACCGAACGGCGTCGATCCGCCTGACCTCACGCGTCCGGGGCCGGAGGGTTCCGCGTGTGTGATGAGCTATTCAATGAGCGGTTGCTTCGCTGGACCTAAGGGGCTGCAGAACAAACGCACGCAGCTAGAAAAGTACATGGCCCATCGCATCGGCACACTGGCTGCATCCCGTTGTTCGCGAATCGCTTTGAGTGCTTGCACACGTATCGGCTGCAACCATGCAGGAAACCGAGCTTTTTTTAAAAATATGCTAGTGACGTGGCAATGGCGCTCCAAAAAAGACGGTCATTTTTTTGGGAGTGCCACCTGAATAATAATCGGGGGCCAAACATTTTTTTCCGTCGCAAGATACATCCATCACAGAGGGCGCTCCTGAATCGCCGGAGCCTTGTCTGATTTGTGTATGCCACACACCGCCAGCATATTTACTGTAGTAAGCGACTGAAATACCAGGTCCGCCCTGGCCTCCTGCTTGCATTTTCCATTCGATTTTCGATTCGTTACCTTCAACAGGCGCGCAATTCTCTATGGGAAATTCGATCTTGTCTGTGAAGGTGTCGCTGGCGATGCCAGATTTATTCATGCATATTACTTTTTGAGTTGAATAATATATGGGATCAGCGTCACCACTCTGTTCAAACCTCATCTCTGTGGCGCTCGGATCGGCAGCGGTGAATGAAATGGTAAAATAATCAAAATCTCCGCTTACCCATCTTCCAAAACACTGGGCCGCCTTCGGGTTACTTTTCGTGCCGCACCATACCGTTTCGCTCATCGAGCCACTCTGCTCTGGCCAAAAACCAGTCCTCCAGCTTCCAGACTTTTCATGATCAAAATAAAATGATCCGCCATTGGATGGGTCACTAAAACCCCAGGTGACTGTTTTGTCGGCTGACCAGCAACTTCCTCCGAAAGTGTCCTTATCTTCGATGGTATATTCTTGGCTTGTTATGCGAGGCTCCAGCGTAACAGAGGCCGGGCCGTCATTAATCATGCAATTAGATGTCTTTTTAACTATGGTTGCTTCTTGTAACGACAGATTCTCAAAAACAACGGTATACGTCTTGGACGCATGTGCAACATCAACATATGCCGTGGTTAACAGAATCATTAGCGTGGTGATGAGCCTGTTGCTGGGGGTTTTCATGACATGCTCCAATGTAATTACGCCTTGCTTGTCATGCAAAGGCATCGGGACATCAAGCTTTATGTCTATTAGCTCGAACATTTCATTCGATATTTAATATCTAACGCGTGACGGTGGCGTCAACGAGCGCCAACGTGGATCTGCCTGTTAAACATCAATGCGGGGCTGTGTTGATGGGCTTTGGGGTAATCCATCCCATATTTAGCGGACCCCAAAGGTGGGGCCAAGCGGCGAAGGTAAGCCGGGCAAAACTGCCAATCAAATCAAAAATCAATGGCGAACTGCTCCGTCGCATTAAATAGGCCGGTCGCGGCAATCGTCATGTCAATCTAACTGACTACTTCTCATGCCCCGAAACGACTCCATTACCCATTGCTTTTCTATTGTCGACCAGACGCTTCGCCAGTCGTTTCCGAACAGCTATTGGAAGCGTTGTATGTACGCGGCGCTTGGCATGCAAGCGATGCTGCATGCCGATGGTACCCAGGCATTAGCCGGTACGCCGTCCTTAGCGGCGTAGCGACACCTGGGCTCGTGCTGCACTCCAAATCTCTATGGGGCGCCCACTTCCACCGGCGCCGTTCTAGTCCCCTGGCGAGATCTCTCCATCAAGCAACAGGCAACGCAGCGATTTGCCGAAGCGCGTACGGTGGAATCGAGTGGCAGGTCGATGGCCAGCGCGTGATCTCGGGCGGCTTCAAGCTGATGGTTGCTCACCCTCGGCACTCACCGGCGTGCTGCCGCGTCGGTAAGGAAATAGCGCCAAGACCAGCGCCATGTTGAGCAAAGCCAGAAGACATAGGGCGACCAGCGTGAACGTTGCGCCTTGCTGCTGCATAAGGTAACCGCCCAGCAGAGGCGTCAGTGCCTGCGCGATCAGTACCGGCCGGGCGATGCGCCCCAGCACGACCGCATAGTGGCGTTTGCCGAACAACGCCAGCGGCAAGGTTCCGCGCACGATGGAGCGTATGCCGCTGCCTGCACCATAAAGCACGATGCCCAGCGACGCCGCGGCCGGTGCAAGCAACAGCAGCAGGCCGACAGCCACCAGCAGCGTAGAGCCTAGAGCACTCCACAACGGATGCAGGCGACTGGCCAAGGCGTCGATGGCGCGCGCACCGACCTGGCTGGGCCCGATCAAGGCTCCCAGGCCGATGGCTGCCGTCAGGGACAGCCCCTTGGCCTGCATCAACGCAATCAGCTGCACGGAGATCGCGGTCATGATGACGGAGGACAGGGTGAACCCCATGGTCAGCAGCGTGAACGCCATGCCATACGGGGGCGCTTGGGCAGCTGCATCGGCATGCTCAGTTAAAGCGGTGCCCTGGCCATCGGGGGGCAGCACCATGAAGTACATCGGCCATACCAGCACTGCGAGCAGTGCCGCGTAGCCCCAGCAGGCGTGGCGCCAACCGACGTGTTCGATCAGCCAGCCGATGACCGGCCAGGTCAGCGTGGTGCAGAAGCCTGAGATCAGCGTCACTTGTGAAATGGCGCGCCGTGCGGCTTCGCCATGTAACGCCGCCAGCGTGGCAAACAATGAGTCATACAGGCCGGCGGCCATGCCTACACCGATGATTGTCCACGCCAGCATGAAGATCGGCAGGGACGTTGCCGCGCCCAGCATCACCAGGCCTACAGCGATGACCCAACCACTCCCAGCGAGCAGCCGGCGGCCGCCATGACGCGCAATGAGCTGGCCGACACGTGGCGACAGCAGTCCCGAGATCAGAATGCCAAGAGATAGCGATCCATAGACCCATTGCCGTGGCCAGCCGGTATCACGCACGACGGGATCGGCCAGCACGGCCATCAGAAAGAACGACCCTCCCCAGACCAGGATTTGCGCCAGGCCGAGCACGGTGGCGTTGACCAGCATGGATTGGGTGCGCATGACGACTCCATTGAGCGAGTAAAAGATCAAATGCCCGTGGACAAGGCGGCATCAACTCCGCCTGGCAGCTCAGCCCAGGACGAACGGGTTCTCGACGCCGGGGGTGGGATTGATGAATACGCTCTTCGATTCGAGGTACTCATAGACCGCTCGGATACCGTTCTCTCGGCCGATGCCGGAGGACTTGAAACCGCCGAACGGCGCCAGATAGCTGACCAGGCGATAGGCATTGACCCATACGCTGCCGGCCTCCAGGCGCTTGGGTACTTCGAGGGCGCGCTTCAGATCGCGTGTCCATACACCTGCCGCCAGGCCGTAGGGGCTGTCGTTCGCGATGGCAATGGCTTCCTCGTCGGTATCGAACTTGATCACCGCCAGCACCGGGCCAAAGACTTCTTCCCGGGCTATGCGCATGTCGTTGTTGACGTCGACGAAGATGGTCGGCTCGACAAACAAGCCATGCTCGGTGCCGGGTCGCTTGGAACGCTGGCCGCCCAGCACGCACCGGGCGCCCTCATCCTTGGCGATCTGGATGTACTGCAGGGTCTTCTCCAGCTGTGGCTGCGTCGAGACCGGGCCCATCTGGGTGGTCGCCTCCAGCGGATCGCCCAGCTTCACGTCCTGCATGAAGGTCACCAGCCGTTCGACGAACGCATCATGGATGCTGGCATGCACCAACAAGCGTGAGCCGGC
Source organism: Dyella silvatica (assembly GCF_026283955.1). Lineage (GTDB taxonomy): Bacteria > Pseudomonadota > Gammaproteobacteria > Xanthomonadales > Rhodanobacteraceae > Dyella_C > Dyella_C silvatica. Next base: position 48,986 of record NZ_JAPDPE010000011.1, read on the forward strand.
CATGCAGCTCTGGCCCGTGGCTGAGAAGATGCCGGTAACCACGCCCTTGAGCGCATCGTCCAGGTCGGCATCCTCGAACACGATGTTGGCCGACTTGCCGCCTAGCTCCAGCGAGACGCGCTTGAAGTCAGCGGCGGCATTTTCGTAGACGCGGCGTCCGCCGCTTTCGCTGCCGGTGAAGGCAATACGTGCGACCAAGGGATGCTTGACCAGCGGCTCGCCGACCTCCGGGCCGAAGCCGGTGACCACGTTGACTACGCCAGGCGGCAGTCCAGCCTCTTCGCACAACTGAGCAAACAACACGGTCGAAGCCGATGAAAACTCCGAAGGCTTCACCACCACGGTGTTGCCCGCGGCCAGCGCCGGCGCGATCTTCCACACCGCCAGCAGCAGCGGCGAGTTCCATGGCGCGATGGTGGCCACCACGCCCAGGGGCTCGAAGGTGGTGTAGTGAAAGATGCCTGGTTTGTCGAACGGCGTGACGTCGCCCTGGATCTTGTCTGCCAGACCGCCGTAGTAATAGAACCAGTGCGGCAGATAACGCATCTGCTTAAGCATCTCGGCCTTGAGCTTGCCGTTGTCCCGAACCTCTAGGTCGGCCAATTCCTCGGCATGGGCGGCGATGGCATCGCCCACCTTGTGCAATAGCAGGCCACGCTGGGTAGCCGTCATCTGCGACCATGGGCCATGCTTGAACGCGTGGTGAGCCGCTCGCACTGCCGCATCGACATCCTCCGCGCCACCGCGGGGGAGCGAGGCCCAGTGCTTGCCGGTGTAGGGATTGAGGCTTTCGAAGCGCTGGCCGCTTTTGGCATCGGACCAGTGTTCGCCGATACGCATCTTGAAGTTCTTCATGAGGCACTCCTTAGTGAGGTGTGCCTACATGCTAGGTAGCGCCTGCGATGCCGGGAATTCCGTATAGGCGCCGACTGATCCTGCAAAAATGCACAAGCGCCCGGTAGACCTCCCGGTGGCTCAAGCCTGTCCCAGGCACTCCGCCAGGAACGTCATCACCGCACGGATGCGCGGCAGGTTGCGCACATCACGATGCACCGCCAGCCAGACGTCACGCTCAAGCGGCGCGCCCTTCATGGGGACGGTAACGAGGCCAAACTGTGTCCCGAGGAAATGCGGCAGGGCCGCGACACCCACGCCGCCCTGGGCCGCGACCGCCTGAATCATCAGGTCGTTGCTGCTGAACACGATCGGTCGCCCAGCGGCCTGCATGCGCAGCCAAGCCTGCTGTGGCGAGTCCTCCATGCTGGCGTCGTAGGCAATGAAGTCCAGCGATGAGGTTGCCACATGGGCCGCGTAGTCCGCCGCCGCATACAGTGCGAAGGGAATAGTGGCGACCTTGCGTGCCACCAACTCCGGCTCGTCGGGTCGCCGCAACCGCACCGCGATATCCGCTTCGCGGCGGCTCAACGATGCGGTGGTGGTCGCGGCAATCAACTGCAAGCTGAGCCCGTCATGGCGTTCGCGCAACTCGCCCAGGCGCGGCGCGATCAGAGCGCCGGCCAGGGCCGGTGGCGCCGAAACGATCACCTCGCCGGTCACGCCTGGCTGGCTACCTGCGGCAAGTCGCAGAACTTGGAATGCCTCGTCCTGCATGCGCTCGCCCGCCGCCGCGATCCGCCGGCCATCATCGGTCAGTACATAGGACCGTGGCCGGCGATCCACGAGCTTCAAGCGCAGGCTCCGTTCCAGCGATTCGATCCGTCGCGCTACGGTGGCGTGATCCACATTCAGTCGACGTGCTGCTGCAGAAAGCGATTCGTCTGGCGCGAACGCCATGAAGTAACGGAGGTCTTCCCAGTCTAGTGAGATCCGATCGTTATCGGCCGGCTCACCGCCTGCATGGAATGTTCTTACGGGGCGAGTCATGGGTAAATCATATCGCTTCGAGTGTACGGACGGCACCGCGAACCAGGATTTCAGTGGTGGTGTGCTGAGCGTGATCCGTTACACAAATCACGCGTCGTAGCTCGGAATGACCGGTACTTGGCCTATGGGTGGGCTGGACTGACTTGCTCCGCGTGGGCTTTGCTCCCTTGGAACCTCGCTCCTTTCCGTGTGGAAAGAAGCGAGGCGTTGTCGCGTGACGCGCCGAGGCGTCAGTTGCTGGATGTTCCGTAGATGACTCCGCGTGCGCCACTGGTTCCCAGATACACCGTGCCGAACGTCCGCGGGTCGCCGACCACGCGCGACACGCCACCCCACTGGTGCAGCGCATCGTTGATCTGTACCCAGGTCGCACCGACATCCGTAGAGCGGAACAGACCGCTGACGCCGTTCACCGTGCCGGCGAGATAGATGGTCGGGTAGTACTTGCCGACCGCCGCCTTGCCGAAGCCGATCGAAGTAGCGGCGCTGACCGTGGATGCATCCACATGGCTCCAGTTCCAGCCGGAGCTCTGGCTGCGATACAGGCCGGATTGCGTGGCGAGCCAGATATCGCCCTGCACGCCGGTAACGGTAACGGCTTGGCTGGTCTGCCACGACGGCACCACGGGCAAGCCCGAGGTGGTCGAGGCGTACCAACTTGTACCCTTGTCGGAGCTGCTGAAGAACGCGCCCGTCGTTTGATTCCATGCGTAGAACAAATTGCCGTTGATGCCGTCTGACAACACTTGTGCGCCGACCGGCAGACGGGTCGTGCCGTTGGCGGAAGGATAGGCCAGGGTATGCCAGGTGCTGCCGTGATCGGTAGAGGCCACCGGCGCCACGTCCGATGGTGACCATACGATGGTGCCGGCGTCGGCGGAGATCGCCACTGTGCCGTTGCCCTTGGCGGAACCTGCCTGATCAGCGAACGGTGTCCAGGTCTTGCCGCCATCGGTTGACCACGCGCCGTACACGCTGTTGCTGGAGTTGCCACCGCTACCCACGCGCACAAGCGTCAATGGCGCGTTCTTAGCGAAATCCAGGCCTGTGCCGTTGCCGCAGAGAGGGTTGGTGACCTGGGTGGCGGGAGCGGTGTTGAGATCGTTATGCACGAAACCGCAGACATCGCCCAGCGCACTGACCAAGGGCGCGCCGGCCGTGGGCGAGAGCAGCCCCAGCACCGCCGTTTCCTCGATGCCACTGGCGCCGACGCTCCAATGGGTGGGCTTGCCGGCATCCGCCGCGGTGAGGTCGGAGCTGCTCCAGACGCCGCCACCAAAGCCATACATGGCATGTGCAGAATTGAATGGATCGATGACCACTTCGCCCCAATTGCCAAACGGTGCCTGCGCCTTGCCTGACGGCACGATCCACGGCGACAGACTCGAGTCGCGCAGCGCGTTGCTGCCTACGTCCTTCCAGGTCGAACCGCCATCCGTGCTGCGGTACATCGTGTCGTCCGGCCACCAGTGATCCATCGTCATCACCACGAGTGTGCTGGGCCTGGCCGGGTCCACCGCCAGACCGCTGAAGCCGGACGGATAGTTATAGGGATCGGTCGGCGTGATGTTCTGCCAGGCGCCCTGACCGATGCTGTACTTCCAGACCTGTCCCGCGGACATGCCATTGGGGCCGATAGCGTTGCCATACGTGATGTACAGATTGCCGTCCGGGCCGATCAGGCCACGTTGCGGCATGAGACCGACCGGGCCACCGGCTATCGGCGCCCAGGTCGCACCACCGTCGGCGCTCTTGTAGAGCGTCGCGGCGGCCGTGCCGGTGGATACGCCGGCAAACAGCATCCTGGTTGGCGAGCCGCTTTTGCCAGAGGGCTTGTAGAAGGCGAGGAACGCCACGCCCGCTCCGGTGCCATCGTTCGATAGGGCAGTAAACCCGCTCACCTTCGACCAGGTGCTGCCGCTGTTCGTACTCGTCCATAAGCCGTTGCTGCTCGCCTGATTATTCTCGTTGGAGGTTCCATAGAACAGGATCGACCCCTTGTTCGGATCCACCTGCAGGCGCTCGCCGACATTGCGCCCGTCCTCGTTGCCGCCGATGCGGAAACTAAGGGGGTGTGCCGTGAAGTGCGCACCTTGGTCAGAAGACACGAGCATCGCCCCATTGGCACCCCAGGATGACGTATACAAACCTGTCGCCAGATAAAGCATCTTCGGATTGGACGGATCGATGGCGATGCTATTGATACCCATCCATTGCGAGTTCTCCGGCGGCGTGCCGTCGTTGAGCTGCACCCAGGTCGAGGTTAGCGAGTTGTAACGATAGGCACCACCGACGTCGGTGCGCGCGTAGAACAGCCCTGGTTGCTTGGGATGCGCGATGATGCCGTCGACGTAGCCGCCCGCCAAGATGCGCACATTGCTCCAGGTGTAAGCCGGCGCCGACGTCTGTGCGAACGCTGCCATCGATGACAGCGCGAGCGCGCCACAGGCAAGAGCGCGGGCCACAGCCCGCGACATGAATTTCTGCATGATCCCCTCCAAATTGATATCGGTCCGCCGCGGTATTCCGTCGCCGCTGGTCCGTCAGGGCGGGGCGCATGCAGGCGAACCATTGCGCCGTTTTGAATGCAGCGAGATATGTCGCCACGTGTTTTGCGAAAGCGGCAGTACGTTATGTGGCGCCTCATTTCATTCCCCGGTCCGCGCGGTGACGAACCAACGACATCGGGGAGCATGGTGAGACACCGCACGCGATCGCGAAGCGGAACTCTATGTGCATTGCGCGACGTGTGGCATTGCGAAGAACGTCATTCGCGATTGCGAAAAACGACGCTGCGACGACGTTGTGACGATCGTCACGTGGCATGCGTGGTGTAGAGCACGTAACGAGATTTGCACCATTTTCACTGCATGGCGAATGGGACGATGCCGACCCGGCCGCTAGCTTTCAAAGCGATCCATCGCGCCGAATGATGACGCAATCCTAAGTTGCGCTGGTCAATCCACGCCCCATGAGTCTGGATGCGAAAGCGTGCTTACTCTGTATCTGCTGCACCCATGGGTATCTGAGCGATGTAGGCGTGTCTGGTTAGGCGCCTTCGGGCTCGGATACGCGCAGGGTGCAAAGGCCTGCTGCGAGCAGGCTGGCGCCACCGAGGCCTAATGCCCAAATGGGCTGGTTGTGAAAAAACAGCCGCAACAGTAGACCGAGTACGCTGGCGGCAAGCAATTGCGGGATCACGATAAAGAAATTGAAGATGCCCATGTAGACACCCATCTTCGCCGTGGGCAGGTTGTCCGAAAGCAGCGCATAAGGCAGTGACAGAATCGAGGCCCAGGCAAAGCCGACACCAACCATCGAGGCGAGCAGCCAGCGCGGGTCGCGAATGTACAGGAACGACAGCAGGCCGGCTCCGCCAAGGCACAGGTTCATGACGTGGCTGATACGCAAACCCCACCGGCGCACCATCAGCGGGATAACCACCGCGGCCAGCGCACCAAACCCGTTGTACGCCGCGAACAACACGCCGACCCAGTTGGCGCCATCGTTATAGGCGGACGAGCCGGTATCTACGGTGGCGTAAATCGTCTGCGTCACCCCTGCGGTCGTGTAGATCCACATCGCGAACAGCGCGAACCAGGAGAACAGTTGTACTCCGGCCAGGCGCCGCATCGAGATAGGCATGCCATAGAGGTCACCCATCACGTTGCGTAGCATGCCGTGGCTGCGGGTGCGACTCAGCCATGTCAGCAGCAGACCGAACGCGATCAGGCCGCCGGCCAACAGGTAAATCTCTTTTTCCAGCGCGAAATGCCTGATCGCGGACAGTACCGCCATACCGATCAGCAGCAGTAGCAAGCCCGGTCGCCACGCACGCGATACTTCCACCGCCGCCCCATCCGCCACGTTGTCGGTGAACGATTGCAGCTGCGCAGGCGGGTATTCGCGCGTGGTCACGATGGTCCAAAGCACCGCGCATAGCAGGACTGCGCCGCCACCATAGAACGCGTACTTCACCGTATCGGGGATGCCTCCATGGGTCGCCAGGTTGGTCACGCCGCGCCGCGCCAGGATCCACGGCAGCATCGAGGCGATCACCGCGCCGGCACCGATGAAGAAACTCTGCATCGCATAACCGGCGGGTCGTTGTTGCGTGGGCAGTTGATCGCCGACCAATGCGCGAAACGGTTCCATCGACACGTTGATCGACGCATCCAGGATCCATAGCAGGCCGGCAGCCACCCATAACGCCGGTGCGTTCGGCATCCACATGAGTGCCAGTGACGCGAACACCGCTCCCGCCAGAAAATACGGTCGGCGTCGACCCAGGCGGTTCCAGGTGCGGTCGGAGTAGTGGCCGATGATCGGTTGCACGATCAACCCCGTCAGCGGCGCGGCAATCCATAGCGCGGAGATATCATTTACGTTCGCACCCAGCGTCTGGAAGATCCGGCTGACGTTCGCGTTTTGCAATGCAAAGCCGAAGTGGAGGCCGAGAAAGCCGAAGCACATGTTCCATATCTGCCAGAACGACAGTGCGGATTTCTGTGTCATCGGTGTCTACCCTTTGTTGTAGTCGATGCCGTGTCGCGCGGCTGCGTTTGCTGGCGGCATGCTCAACACGCGCACAGCGTGGGGGCGGCGCTGTGGTTGAACGGGGTCATGGGTGCTTCCCTCCAGCAACGGTTATGTCATGGCGTAGCGCGCCCTGCATGCTGCGACCGCAGCATCGACACATCTTGTTGCCCGGGGCGGCCCTGCATGTTACGCGGGGGCGCACTGCAGCAGCCAGCGCCTACATAAGTATTCATCGCAACGCCGATCGTTCTTGTAACGCCGATCGTCCTTGTAAATCAGAGGGCTCTGGCGGCATAGTCAATCGACAGTGTGATGACAGTGGAGAATCCATGCGGGTACGCCTCGAAGATGTGGCGCGCGCAGCGGGCGTATCGCCAAAGACGGTGTCGCGCGTGCTCAATGACGAGGCCAACGTGACCGACGCCACGCGTTTGCGCGTGCGCGCTGCCATGGAGGCGATGGATTATCGCCCGCATCCGTCGGCACGCAGCCTGGCGGGCAATCGATCCTTCCTGGTAGCGATGTTGTACGACAACAACGACAACCCGGCCTCGACCTATCTGGCCGAAATCCAGGATGGTGTGCTCGAGGCCTGCGATGCGCATCGCTATAGCATGATGGTACGGCCGCTGCGCATGCGTGACGGTGATTTCATTCGTCGTCTCGATGTGCTGATTTCCGATCACCACCCTGACGGCGTCGTCCTGACGCCACCGATCACCGACTATGCGCCGCTGCTGAAACGCCTGCGTGAGCGCGATGTGCCATACGCCAGCGTGTCGCCACTGCGTCGCGGCAAGACCATAGGCGTGACGATGGACGAGCAGCGGGCTGCGCGGGCGATCATGGAGCATCTGCTGGCACTGGGTCACCGACGGATCGCTCACGTGATCGGCATCGCCGACCACGGCGCCAGCCGCTGGCGACTGGCGGGCTATCGCGAGGCGATGGCCGCCGCCGGTCTACCCGAGAATCCGGCGCTGGTAGTGCAGGGCGCTTTTACTTTCGGCTCTGGCGTGGAGGCGGCGCGGAAGCTGTTTTCACTGGCCGAGCGACCGACGGCGGTGTTCGCTGCCAATGACGACATGGCCGCCGGCGTGATGTGGGCGGCGGGCGAGTACGGCTTGAAGGTGCCGCACGACCTGTCGGTCTGCGGCTTCGACGATACGCCGCTGTCGCGACAGCTGTGGCCGACGCTCACCACCGTCCAGCAGCCTAGTCGCGAGATGGGCAAGCTCGCGGCTGAGCAGTTGCTCAGCGTCTTGCGCGGTCACGGCGCCGGCCGGCTGGTGCAGGTGCCTTTCTCCCTGCAGATCCGCGGCTCAACTGCCATCGCTTCTTAAGGTCGTTTCACTCGACTGAGCGGCTTGGGAGTCATGTTGCAGAGCAAATTGACAGCGCTGTCATTCCTGCCACCATGCACCTCGACGCGTACCGTCGGTGCGCCAGCCTGGGGCTTTGCCGTGCCATTGCTGCAGCCGTTGAGCTCGTTTCCGCGAAGCGTTGCCATCGCGCTGTCATTCGCCAGCGCACTGCTGATGACCGTCCCTGTCATGGCCGGCGATGCGAGCGTCGTCCATCCCGAGCAATGGCCGAAAGGCGGCTCGCCGCTGCCGACCGATCCAGCGATCGAGTCCCGGATCCAGGCTTTGCTGGTGAAGATGTCGGTGAGCGACAAGGTCGGCCAGATGATCCAGGCCGACATCAAGTATGTGACTCCGGACGATGTGCGCGAGTATCGCCTGGGCTCGATCCTGGCTGGTGGCAACTCCAAGCCGGCCGGGCAGCCATACCCTGTTGCATCGCAGTGGCAGGCGCTGTCCGAGGCGTTCTACCGCGCGTCGATGGATACCTCAAAGGGAGGGTTGGCGATTCCGGTGCTGTTTGGCATCGATGCTGTCCATGGCCATAACAACCTCGTCGGCAGCACGCTTTTTCCGCAAAACTCCGCGCTGGGCACTACGCGCGATCCGCTATTGATCCACGATATAGGCGAGGCCACTGCACAAGAACTGCGCGCCAGCGGTATCAGCTGGACCTTCGCGCCCACGCTCACCGTGCCGCAAGATGTGCGCTGGGGGCGTTCCTACGAAGGCTATTCGCAGAATCCGGCGCTGGTAGCGCAATACGCCGCCGCCATGATCGGCGGGCTGGAGGGCAAGCCGGGTACTGCGCAGTTCCTGGACGCTGAGCATGTGATTGCTACCGCGAAGCATTTCGTCGGCGACGGCGGCACCCGCGACGGCAAGGACCAAGGCGACGCCCAGGTCAGCGAGGCGGTGTTGCGCGACGTGCACGCTGCCGGCTATCCACCCGCGATCAAGGCCGGTGTGCAGGTGGTGATGGTCTCGTTCTCCAGTTGGAACGGGGTGAAGATGGCCGGCAACAATGCGCTGATCACCGGTGTGCTGAAGGAGCGCATGGGCTTCGATGGGATTGTGTTGGGCGACTGGAACGCACACGGCCAAGTGCCTGGCTGCACCAGCGAGGATTGCCCGGTGGCCTACAACGCCGGGCTGGACATGCTCGAAGCGCCCGATTCCTGGAAAGGCCTGTACAAGAACACGCTGGCCGAGGTGAAGGCCGGAGTGATCCCGATGAGCCGCGTCGACGATGCGGTGACTCGCATCCTGCGGGTGAAGATGCGCCTAGGCATGTTCGAAGCCGGGCCGCCATCGGCCAATCCGCTGGTGGCTCGGTCGGCACAGATGATCGGAAGTCCCGCGCATCGTGCGCTGGCGCGTCGGGCGGTACGTGAGTCGCTGGTGCTGCTGAAGAATCATCAGGGCGTGCTGCCGATCGATCCGCGCAAGCATGTTCTGGTTGCTGGTAATGGTGCCGACAACATCTCCAAGCAGAACGGCGGCTGGACGTTGACCTGGCAGGGCACGGGCCTGACCAATGCAAATTTTCCCGCAGCCACCTCCATTTGGGCTGGCCTCCAGGCGCAGGTGCAGGCGGCCGGTGGCAGCGCCGAGTTATCGGTGGGGGGCGACTACAAGCAGAAACCCGATGTCGCCATTGTGGTATTCGGTGAAGATCCCTACGCCGAATTCCAGGGAGACTTGCCGAACCTGGCATATCGGCCGGGCAACGATCACGATCTTGACCTGATTCGGCGGTTACGCGGGCAGGGCGTGCCAGTGGCGGCGGTGTTCCTGACCGGACGGCCGCTATGGATGAATCGCGAGATCAATGCCGCTGATGCCTTTGTGGTGGCCTGGCTCCCGGGTAGCGAAGGCGAGGGTATTGCCGATGTGCTGCTGCGCACCCGTGACGGTCGCATCGCACACGACTTTCACGGCAAGCTGGCGTATGCCTGGCCGCTCAGCGCGGCGCAAGTACCGGTCGCGGCAGTCGCACGAGGCGAGCATCCGCAGTTTCCCTACGGCTTCGGCCTGACCTATGCCGATAGTTATGCCGATAGTGGCAATACCAGTCCCTTGTCTGAGGATGCCGGGATTGCGCTAAGCGCCACGCAGGCCGGCGTCTACTTCACCCGTGGTAAGCCGGCGCAGGGTTTCGTGGTGCGCCTGACCGGCGCAAACGGCACGGCGATGAATGCCGACGCCGTACCGACCGCCACGCCGGACGGCAGCTTGCGCATCAGCGCGCTCGACTACAAGGCGCAAGAGGATGCGCGCAGCCTGAGCTGGTCCGGTACCGGTGCCGCAGGTGTTGAGCTGCTGGCGCCAACACCACTCGATGTGGAGCGCGAAACCAATGGCGATGTGTTGCTGGTGACCACGTTGAGGATCGACGCAGTATCGCCAGGGAGTGCTGCGATGATCGGTGTCGGCTGCGGTGTCGGTTGCAATGGTCGAGTGCCCATCGGACGACAGCTCGCCGCCTTGCCTCAGGGGCAGTGGTTGCGTCTGGGCATTCCGCTGAAATGTTTCCGCGACGCTGGCGCCAGCATGAGCAGGCTGGACCGGCCATTCGAATGGTCCAGTGACTCCGGCGAGCGGATCGCTATCGCTGACGTGTCACTCGGCACCGTGGCGGACCGGACGCTGGCGTGCCCGACTCACGGGGAAAAGCCATGAATGGTGAGCCGCTGTTCGCCGTGGCACTGCTGCTGGCGTTGGTAGCGAGTGTCGTCATATCGGCTGGGTTGTTGTGTCGACGTGGCTTAGCCATCGGTTATGCCACTTTGATTGAGGGCGTGTCGGCAGGTGAGCCGCGTCTTCGCGAGATTGAACGCTTGGACGTCTATTTGTTTTGTCTTGATGACTTGCTGCCATCCGGCAAGCATTCATTGCAACGGCGCTTTATTGTCCAATAATGACAGCGCTGTCATTTTGGGGTTGATGGTGTGCCGGTGGGGGTGGGAAACCTTTGTCACTGCCGTGTGTGCGGTGGACAACACTGATCTGAACGATTTAGAGGGAGAGCCAGATGAATCTGCATCACAAGTTGTTGTATGTCGCCATGTCACTCGTGCTTGCTCCTGGTGTGCTGTTGGCAGCGGATCAGAGCGCGACATCGCAAAACCCGTCATCTCAGAATCCGGCAGGCGCTGACAAGAAAGTAAAGAACCTGGATGCCGTCTCGGTGACCGCGACCAAGCGCGAGACACCGCTTCAGAAAACGCCGGTGGCGGTTACGGCGATCTCGGCGGACGCGCTCGACAAGGAGCGTGTGATGACCGTGCAGGACCTGACCAAACTAGTGCCAGGCCTGCAAGGTACGTCGGAGGGCGATCATGGCGTGGTGACGCTCACCATGCGCGGTATCGGTAACGACAGCGCCAAGACCGAGTACGCCGATCCCGAAGTCGCGACCTTCGTCGACGGGGTGTATGCGCCTCGCGCCGAGGCTGCATCGGGACTGTTGCTGGACATGGATAGCGTCGAAACGCTACGCGGTCCACAGGGCACGCTTTGGGGCCGCAACTCCACCGCCGGCGCCATCAGCTTCCAGACGGCAAAGCCGGAAATCGGCGCTAGCTTCTACGGCAATGCGCAGGTTGAAGCGGGCAACTACAACCTGATCGGCGCACGCGCCGCGTTCAACCTGCCCATCAGCAACACCTTCGCCATGCGCGTCGCCGTGGTGCACGAGCAACACGATGGCTACGTCGACTACCAGAATCCGTCGAGCGAACTGCCCAGCGTGGCGCGACAGCAGCAGGCATATCTCGCTTCGGGCGGCACGCTGGCCAACTTCAAACCGATCGATCCCAGCCAGTATGTGCAGGGCGGCAACAAGTACAACGCACAGGACCAGTCCGCCGCGCGCGTCAGTGCCTTGTGGCAGCCCAGCGATTCGTTCAAGTGGAACCTGTCGTACGAGTACTTCGTCGATCGCGGCACACCCAACCTGAGTCTGATGCAGACGCCGCGCCAGGGGCAGGATTTCTGGTCAGCGCTGATCGACACCGCGCCCTACCTGGACCGTACGTCCAAGACGGTGCGTAGCCGCATCGACTGGAACATCAACGATGGCATGCAGCTCAGCTACATCGCCGGCTACAACCGTTACTCCGGCAAGAGCGACTTCGACCAGGACGTCGGTGTCAGCGTGCCCACCAGCTTCACCACCAATGGCGTTTATCAGGACGATCGCACCAATTATTCCAACTACGAAAGCTGGAGTCAGGAAGTGGACCTGAAGTCCACCGGGCCGCAGACCGTGGACTGGATCGTCGGTGCGTACTACGCCTACGAAGACAACAACATCCGCTTCGACATCCCCATCATGAACGGTACACGCTACGGCACCGTGAGCTGGCAGGGTTCTTTCATCCAGCCGAAGGAAACGGTGGAGTCGTACGCGTTGTTCGGTCAGGCCACCTGGCATCTCAGCGACCACTGGCGCCTCACCGGTGGCGCGCGCTGGTCGCACGACGACAAGGAGAACAAAGGCGGCATCAACTGGGGTTGGAACTACGACCCGACCGTGCCGCAGGTGCCGATCTCGCCGGGCGTGTATCCGGATCCGTCCAATGGCTTCGCCATCTCGCAGCGGAACACCGCCAAGTACAGCAAGAGCAAGCCGACCTGGCTGCTGCGCCTGGATACCGACGTTGGCGAAAATGGCATGGTCTATGCCAGCGTGTCCACCGGCTACAAGTCGGGCGGCACGCAGGACGCGGGCACTCTATACAAGCCCGAGACGCTAACCAACTATGAAATCGGCAGCAAGTTCTCCTTCCTCGATGGCCACCTGACGTGGAACTCGGCCATCTATTACGAAGACTTCAAGAACTTCCAGCTCTCTGCGCCTATCGTCTATCCGAACGGCAATCACGGCCTGGGCTTCTCCAACGTGAGCGGCAGCACCAAGGTGTTCGGCATCGAGTCGGAGCTGGCGTATCAACAGAAGGACGATCGGCTCAACCTGATCTTCTCGGCCATTCCGAAGAAGGAGCTCGGCAAGCTGATCTACGCCGGTTCCAACGACTACCAGGGCCTGCCGGCATGCCCTCCACAGTCCAACCTCGCCAACTGCATGAACGTGACCGGCAACGATCTGCCACATGCGCCGAACGTGTCGCTCACCGGCATCTACGAGCACGACTTCCACCTTGCCAACGGCGGGCGCCTCACGCCACGCGTCAGCGTGCAGTACCAGAGCACACAGTGGCTGAGCTACTTCAACCTGGGTTCGGGCGACCAGCAGAAGGCGTACACGCGTGGCGACCTGTCGCTGCGCTACAGCGAACCGGGCGACAAGTGGTGGGTCAACGCGTACGTGCAGAACGTGTCCGATGACAAGATCCGCACTAGCGCCGGCCGTTTCCTGATGTCCGACGGCTCGCTGCAGTACGTGTCGCAGTATCTGGCGCCGCGCACCTATGGCGTTCAGCTCGGCGTGTGGTTCTGACGTGATGCACGGCGGCCCCCATGATGCGTGTGCCGCCCGACGTTTGCCGTTCAGCCGGCGACGCTCCGGGGAGCGTCGCTTATCTTCCCCTTGAATGGCTTTTTGCCGGGTTCGCGTGGGGCAGCCCGGCAATTCTTTCTTTTCATCGTGCAGCACTATCGGGGCACACCATGACGCGTCCGAAGAAAGTGTTGCTCGTGGGCGGTGGCACCGCCGGTTGGTTGGCAGTGTGCTGCCTGATCAAGGCGGTCTATGCGGTCGATCCCCGGAGCGTGCAGGTGCATTTGGTGGAATCGCCCGACATCGGCCCGCAACGGTGGCGCGATCCACACTCAGTCGACGCGCTGCGGCAGAAAGCGATTTGTCTTGCGCGTACGCCATGAAGTAGCGGAGGTCTTCCCAGTCCAGTGAAATCAGATGCTGATGTCTCTCATGGGAAAAGGGGCGTAACGGCATGCACCGACATGCGTTCAACCGAACTCCGGTCTCGTGGTTGCCACCGCACATCAATGTGGCCAAGCGGGTCAACTTGGCGACCGTATGCATGAAGTCCTCGGGGGCGGTCATCAGCTCTGGCACACGCTGCTTTTCAAACTCTATCCGGAGTGTGGCATCGGCTTTCGACCCGAAGCGGAAACTGGGGTGCAGTCTAGTTTCTGACCGAAAGTGTATGTTCTCTCGGTACAAAGAAAGACCCACAAGAGGAGTTGCGACATGCAATCGAGCCTTATCGCCATCTTGCCATGCAACGATCTTGATCGTACCGAGGCGTTCTTCATACGGCTTGGCTTCAAGCGCGAGCAAGATAGTTCCGGAGACTATCGAATGCTCGCTGATGGTTTTGGTGCTCAAATCCATCTTAATCAGGCTGTGGAAGGTTGGCTCGTGCCGGGCAGCAATCCATTTGCGCTCTACCTTTACCGCAAGGATGTAGCTGAGCTTGCCGCTTCATTTCGTAGCGAAATCGACAGCGACCCGAGTGACAAGCCATGGGGCATGTACGAGTTCGCCCTGAATGCGCCTGACGACATGCTGGTTAGAGTGGGGTGGCCGACTCGTCTCCGCTAGCCTCAACTTAGCGCCCTTGCGTCTACCCGGCTCCGCAGCAGATGCAGTCAAGTTCCTTCGCGGCGTCAATCTCCAGGTGCGGCGTGATCCTGCCAGTGAAGCTTGTCCGGCGCTGGCGGGTTAAAAAAAAAGCAAGCGTGCGCGATGACTTTCATAAGTTGGGCAGGTCCCCGCGCCATGCACAATCCAGTGCTTGCGCATGGTGCATGAAGGGTGGGGTATGGAGGACGGTTCTCGTCGAGACGTCATCAAATGGATGCTGGCAGGAGCGGCCGCTGCGCCGTTTTCCATCGGCGAGGCTCTGGCTGGCCCGCAAGTCGCCCGAAAGGGTGTCTCGCCGCGCGCGGGCATCGAAGGGCAGCGAACGGCCGACTTGAGTGATGGCACCTATGTGAATCCGATTGTTGCCGGGGATCATCCCGACCCTACCATCCTCAAGGATGGCCGCGATTACTACATGACGTTTACGTCGTTCCATGCCTGTCCTGGCTTGGTGATCTGGCACTCCACCGATCTGGTGAATTGGGCGCCAGTCACCGCAGCGTTAACCAAGCCGCTGGGCACGGTGTTCGCGGTCGACCTGTGCAAGCACGATGGACGTTACTTCATCTATATACCGGCCAGCGCCGGCGATCGGGGCTGGGCGTTGTATGTCATTTGGGCCGACCGCATCACAGGGCCATGGAGCGATCCGATCGATCTGCATATCGATGGGTGCATTGATCCGGGGCACGTGGTGGGTGAGGACGGCAAGCGCTACCTGTTCGTCAATGGCATCCGCCGAGTGCGGCTCACGGACGACGGCCTTGCTGCGGATGGCAAGCTGGAACCGGCCTATAGTCCTTGGCGCTATCCCGACGACTGGATCGTGGAGGATTTCGCCCCGGAAGGCCCCAAGCTGCTGCGGCATGGCGAATGGTTTTATCTGATCACGGCGGTCGGCGGCACCGCGGGTCCGCCGACCAGTCACATGGTGATCGCGGCGCGTTCCCGCTCCATCCATGGCCCATGGGAGCATTGCCCGCACAACCCGCTGGTGCGCACGACCAGCGCCGCCGAGCCATGGTGGTCACGCGGGCACGCGACGCTGGTGGAAGGGCCGGCCGGTGATTGGTGGATGGTTTATCACGGCTATGAGAACGGATTCCGCACGCTGGGGCGGCAGACCTTGCTGGAGCCGATCGAGTGGACCGCCGATGGCTGGTTTCGGGCCAAGGGCGGCGATTTATCCAGGCCGCTGCCAAAGCCGAAAGGCGGCGTGCGCGGGCCGAATGGTCTGGCGCTGTCGGATGATTTCAGCAGCCGCAAGTTCGGCGTGCAGTGGAGCCTGGCCGATCCCCAGCTCGAGGAGATAAAGCGGGTGAGCTACGAGGCGGGCGGCCTGCGTCTGACCGCCAAGGGCAGCTCGCCCGCAGATTGTTCGCCGCTGACGTGCCTGCCGGGCGACCGCAGCTATGTGGCCGAGGTCACTCTCGATCTGCTGGGCGATGCCGAGGGCGGCCTGCTGCTGTTCTACAGTCCCAAAGCCTTTGTCGGCATCGGCCTTTCGCGGCGAGAACAGATACTGAAGACGTTCGAGTACGCGGAAGAGCAAACCTGGATGCGCATACCGATGCAGGCGTCTGGTCTGTGCATCCGTGTGACCAACCAGGATCACATCGTGACTTACCACTACTCGGTCGACAACGGGAAAACCTGGCAACTGCACAGCCTTCGCATGGAGGTTTCGGGCATTCATCACAACGTGTTTGGTGGATTCCTTAGCCTGAAAATTGGCGTTTACAGCGCAGGCGAGGGCAGTGTCGTGGCGCGGGACTTCAAGTACCGCGCCATCACCTGAGGGCCAACGAGCGACTCAGCGGCTGGCGGTGGTCGCCTCAGGCGCCGAGGCGAGGTCGATGCCGAACCATGCCGGTTCTCGGTGATGTCGCAGCGATGCCCAGTCGGGCCGGAACGGCCCCTGCGCGGCACCTTCCTCCACCTTGGCCACCAGCGCGGCTCGTGCCGGCGCATAACCTTCTGTGGCCTTTCGCCAAATCAGGTCAGCCTGTTGCGGCGTGATGGCTCCCGCCGCAGGCGCCGAGGCAAAGGAGGGCAGCGGCATGGTCGTACACAGAAAGACCAAGGCCGCGAGGCAACGCGGGATTGGGTTGATGTGGCGACGACGCATTGGCGCTTCCGTGGCTATCGATGGCCCGAAACTTAGCAGGGGAGTGGGGACGTCACCGCGCGATGTGGCAACCGCAAACGAAGAAACGTTATTCGCGCCCATCAATTTCGTAATTGTGTGCCATGACAGCGCAATTCAGCATGCGCCACCACCAAGCAGGACGTGACGTTGCCAGGGCCAGTGAGTTGGTCTGGCGCAGCCACCGGGTTGTGGGGGCCTGGGGATACATAGCCAGCGGTTTCGGCCGACGGCCAACGATAAGACGGGGTGAGCTTTGACTATGATCCAGACTGTGCACGGGAAAATTACCTGTGCGGCCCAGCATTCTTTTCCACTTGCGCGTCTTTCCGCCGCCGTGGCTATAGGCCTGGCGCTGCTCTACGCGCCGTTGGGCGCGCGCGCGCAGCAAGTCGCGACGCCCCAGGGTCAGACCCAGAACCAAGCCGGGGATCAAGCCAAGACCACCGACACGAAGAACAAGAAGAAATCCGAAGACTCCAGCACCAAGGACGCCAAGAACCTCGAAGGCGTTACCGTGAGCGGCATCCGTGCCAGCCTGCAGTCGGCGCAATCGCTGAAGCAGAACGCGGACCAGATTGTCGACTCGATCACCGCGGTCGACATCAATGCCTTGCCGGATCGCAGCGTTACCGAAACGCTGCAGCGTATCAGCGGCGTCACCATCGACCACTTTCTTTCGGCCAACGACCCGGATCATCCCTCGGCCGAGGGCAGTAACGTATCTATCCGTGGCCTTACACAGGTGGAGTCGCTGCTGAATGGTCGCGACACCTTTTCGTCCAACAGCGGCCGCTCGCTGAATTTCGAGGATGTGCCGGCCGAACTGATGGCCGGCGTGGACGTATACAAGAATCCGTCGGCCGAACTGATCGAAGGTGGCATCGGCGGCACCGTCAATCTGCGTACTCGTCTGCCATTCGACTCGCCCGGGCAGGCGATCGGCTTCTCCTACGGCATCAACAAAGGCGACCTGTCGCAGAAGAGTAAGCCATCGGCGTCCTTTCTCTACAGCAATCGCTGGAAAACCGAGAACTGGGGTGAGTTCGGCGCGCTGATCGATGTGTCCTACTCGGAGCTGGCCACGCGCACCGATGGCATCCAGCTTGAGCCGTACACCATGCGGTCGGATGCAGCGGCAACCGCCGGCAGCGGCCTTAGCACCGTATACGTGCCGGGCGGCGCCGATTGGCGCTCGCTGAATTTCCAGCGTCGCCGCATCGGTATCTCGGGCGCCCTGCAGTGGCGTCCGAGCAAAGATCTGGAACTTACTTCCCAGTTCATCCGCTCGCGTTACGACATGTCGTGGCTGGAGCATGGTGCGATCTTCAGCGATACCAGCTTCGACATCGGCCCGGCCAGTGGCACCACGTTCGACTACAACGGCCAAGGCGTGTTCCAGCGTGGCTCGCTGAGCTCCAGTGCCTGGAACAACAGCCTGAACAATGGCAGCGTGCGTTTTGGTACGGACACGCGCTATCAGACGCAGGCCACCGTCACCACCGATTTTTCGAACGGCTTCAAGTACAACATCAACGATCACATGTTGTTGAGCGGTGACGTTCAGTTCGTGAAGTCCACCAGCAACGAGCTCGATTTCACCGCGTTTCAGGCGATCTACCTGCCGGGCACCTACCTCGACACCACGGGTAGCGCTGGCATGCCGCAGGTTTCCGCCAGCCCGGCCGGCTACACAACCAATCCAGCGAACTATTTCTGGTCCGCGGCGATGGATCACCGCGAAAACCAGGTAGGCCTGAGTCGCGCCTATCGCCTGGATCTGGAGTACGACTTTCAAGACAGCAACTGGCTGAAATACTTCAGGGTGGGTCTGCGTGCCACCGACCGCAGCGAGAACAACATCAGCACGCCCTATAACTGGGGCGTGATCACCGATAGCTGGGCACCGGTGGATACGCCAAGCAAGGTAGCCAGCGTCAGCTATTACCCGACGAGTGCGGCGCTGTACTCGTTCTCGAATTTCTTCCGTGGCAACGTGAAGATCCCGAGCCCCATGTATTTCCCCGGCAGTTCGCTGGTGGAGAACTACGGCGCGGCCTATGGCATTTTGCATCCGATGGGCGTGTCGTCGGGTTGGAGCCCGGTACAGGTCTCGCCGGCCGATCTCAATGATCAGGGCGAGAAAACCAAGGCGGCCTACGGCGTGCTGTACTTCGGCAACGATACTGCGCTCGGCATCCCGTTCGACGGCAATATCGGCCTGCGCCTGGTACGCACCGATGTAGACACCAGTGGTGTCGTGCAGCTTCTCAACCTCAGCGGTACGGGCGTGCCCGATGCCCAGAAGGCAATCTGGAATGGCGGCTACCAGCCGCTCACTGCACGCACCCACTACCAAGACGCGCTGCCTAGCCTCAATCTGCGCTTCAAGCTGACCGACGAGCTGCAGTGGCGCTTCGCGGCATCGAAGGCGATTTCGCGGCCTGGCTTCGCCGACATGCAGTCGTTCGTGCAGTTGGGCTATGTGCTCAATGCGGACAAAACCGCCGTGGTGCAGTGGAACGGCCTGGCCGGCAATCCTTATCTCAAGCCGCAACGCGCCACCCAGTTCGACACGGCCTTGGAATGGTATTTCTCCCCAACCAGCCTGCTGTACGCCACGGTCTTCTACAAAGACATCCACAACTACATCGCGCAGGAAACCGTCCCGGAGACCTATCAGGGGCAGCAGTTCCAGGTCACTCGCCCCTACAACATCGGCACCGGCACGCTACGCGGCGCCGAGGTGGGCTACAACCAGTTCTTCGACTTCCTGCCGGGCTGGATGAAGGGCTTCGGCATGCAGGCCAACTTCACCTACGTGGACAGCAATGGCGGCGTCAACAGCGCCACCAATCCGTACACCAACGCCACCGTGACTGGCGTGGATTTGCCGATGACCGGCATCTCCAAACGAAGCTACAACCTGGTGGGCATGTACGAGAAAGGCGATTGGTCGGCGCGACTGGCGTGGAACTGGCGCTCGCGTTACCTGCTGGCTACCAGTGACGTAGCCACGCATCTGCCGACTTGGTCCGACAACTACGGCCAGCTGGATGCCTCGGTGTTCTATCGCCTCAACAAGAACATGCAGGTGGGCCTGCAGTTGAATAATTTGAACAACGCTGTCGTGCGCACCCTGATGGGGCCGACCAGCTATGGCGGCGGCGTGGTGGACTATCGCATGTACAACCGCGGCTGGTTCGTCGCCGACCGGCGCTACGAGCTGGTGTTCCGCGCGACTTTCTGACCATGGCAACGAATAGCGCAGACATGACGCGTTACCGGGTTCACCGGCTATCCATGGGAAAGCTGCTGCTTGCATTGCTAGCCCTGAGCGCTTGCACCGCAACGCAGGCCAGCGACGGCGGACTGGCGTATCGCTACGCCAGCGTGCGCATCGGTGGTGGGGGCTATGTCAGTGGGCTGGTGTTTCACCCGGCCGAACGTGGCCTGTACTACGCGCGTACTGACGTGGGTGGCGCCTATCGGTGGGATCAGGCCAGTGGGCAGTGGGTGTCGCTCACCGACTGGATCGGGGCCAGTGACAACAATCTGCTCGGTATCGACAGCCTGGCGCTCGATCCTTCCGACAAGGATTGGGTCTATCTCGCCGCCGGCACCTACACCACGCCGACCGCGGGCAATGCTGCGGTCTTGCGCTCGCATGACCGCGGCGCGCATTTCGAACGTGCGGATTTGCCGTTCAAGCTGGGCGGCAACGAGTTGGGGCGCGGCAATGGTGAACGCCTCGCCGTCGATCCGCACGATGGACGCGTGCTGTTTCTTGGTTCGCGTGACGCCGGACTGTGGCGCAGCGACGATCATGGCGCACGCTGGTCGAAGGCGGAGGGTTTTCCCGCCGTTGCCACATCGCTCGCCGCGACCGCGACGAACCGCTGGCGTCCGCAATCGATCGGCATCGTGTTTGTGGTGTTCGAGCCTGCCAGCGGCAGGCCAGGCGCGCCGACGCCGGTGCTGTATGCAGGCGTTTCCACACGCGAAACCAGTTTGTTCCGTTCCACCGACGGCGGCCGTAGCTGGAGTGCCATTGCGGGGCAGCCTACCGGCTTGCGGCCCAGTCACATGCACCGCGCCAGCGACGGTAGCTATGTGCTGAGCTACGGTGATGAACCCGGCCCTGACACCATGAGTGATGGTGCGGTGTGGCGCTGGCAGCCCGCGGGCAATCATTGGACGGACATCACGCCGATATCGAGCAAGAGCACACCGTCGGGATTCGGTTGGGGCGACGTCGCGGTGGATCCGTCCAATCCCAAGGTGCTGATCGCCAGCACGCATCATCGCTACGAACCGCATGACGTGCTTTTTCGCAGTACCGACGGCGGCAAGCATTGGAGCGAGATTTTCGCGCGCTCGTCATTCGATTACGCCGAGGCGCCATGGACAAGCTCGCATACGCCGCACTGGATGACCACGGTGGCGATCGACCCCTTCGATGCCGATCACGTGATGTTCGTCACCGGCTACGGCATCTGGGCTTCGCGTGACATGCGCGGGTTCGACAAGGGCGGCATCGTGCACTGGTGGTTCCAGGATCGCGGCCTGGAAGAGGTGGTGCCGCTGGGTCTGATCAGTCCGCCGCAGGGTGCGCACCTGCTTAGCGCTGTTGGTGATCTGGATGGCTTCCGCCACGATGATCTCAACGTGGCGCCGCTCCAGTTCAAGCCGCAACCGCGTTATGCGAATGGCGAAAGCATCGACTATGCCGAGCGGCGCCCCTCATTGATCGTACGCAGCGGGCGCCTGCGCCAGCCCTTTGGTTCCGCCGTGCGCGCCGCCTGGTCCGAGGATGGCGGCGAGCATTGGCAGGCCTTCGCTGGCGAACCGCCGGAAGGCGAGGGTGCCGGAAGCATTGCTGTGGCCGCCGATGGGGTTGCCGTCGTGTGGGCGCCGAGCGATGCGCGGCACGTCTATGTCACGCGTGATCATGGCCAGCACTGGCAAGCGTCGCAGGGACTGGGCGAACGCATGCGCGTGCTGGCCGACCGGATCGATGCCCGGCGGTTCTACGCCTTTTCGCCACAGACCGGTAGTTTGTTCAGCAGCAACGACGATGGCGCCAGCTTCGTGCCGATCCCGGGTGAATTTGGCCATGCCGCGCACGGCCATGGCGAGGTGCAATTGGAGGCTTCGCCAGTCAAGGCCGGCGTGCTGTGGCTGACGGCACGCGACTTGCCCTTGTTGCGTGGCGACGACCAGGGGCATCTGCTGCAGCGCCTGCCCGGCATCACTAGTGTCGATGCTTTCGGCTTCGGCAAGCCCGGCAGCGGCAGTGAACCCACGATGTTCGTCGCAGGGCTGTGCCAAGGACAGCAAGGCATTTTCCGGTCCGTCGACGGCGGTCAGCGTTGGCAGCGTATCGATGACGACGCACATCGCTATGGGCACATCGGCTTGCTTAGCGGTGATCCGCGCGTGTTCGGACGTTTTTATGCCGCGACCAGTGGGCGCGGCTTGATCTATGGCGAACCGGTGGAGTCCACGCCTTGAAACACATTCATGCCGGCGCCTCATTGGCGCTACTCCTGTCGCTTCCCGTTGCGGCTCAGGCAAAGCTCGAGCTGCCACTGATGTTTTCGCAAGGCGCTGTACTCCAGCGCGACATGCCCATGCATGTATGGGGATGGTCCACGCCCGGTGCGCAAGTCACCGTAGGCTTCGATGGCGCCCATGCCACGGCTAAGGCGGATGCCCAGGGGCGCTGGGATGCCACCCTTCCCACGCACGTTGCGGGTGGCCCGTACGCCATGGATATCGACGACGGCAGCGAACATCGCGTGTTGCGCGACATGCTGGTGGGTGATGTCTGGCTGTGCTCCGGGCAGTCGAACATGGAATTCACCATGGCCGAGGTGCGCGATGCCTCCGCCGAGCAGGCGAAAGCGAACGATTCGTCGATCCGCCATTTCAAGATTCCACACACTTGGTCGCTGCAGCCGCGGGAGCGCCTGGAGGGCGGCGCCTGGGTGGCTGCCAGTCCGTCCACGGTAGGCGGGTTTTCCGCCGTCTGCTGGTTCTTCGCGCGCGACATGAAGGCGCGCACCGGCGTACCGCAGGGGCTGATCAACAGCAGCTGGGGCGGCAGCAGCGTGGAAGCGTGGACCGATGCGCACGCGGGCAACGTGGACGTGCAGGCGCTGGCCGCCACCATCAAGAAGGACGATGCCGCCGAAGAGGCCAAGCTCGAGCAGACTCGCCAGCACCTGGCGCGTTGGCCCGCGCAGCATGGTGATGCATTGGATGCGGTCGGCAAGCCCGCGTGGGCTGCGGAGAAGCTCGACACATCGGCCTGGGTGGATATTTCCGTGCCCGCCTACTGGGAGACCGTGGGCTACTACGGCATGGATGGCGTGGCCTGGTATCGCACTGAGTTCACACTGAGTGCGGCGGAAGCGGCCCAGGGTGTCATATTGGGCCTGGGTGCCATCGACGACTCGGACCGCAGTTACGTCAATGGCGAGTTGATCGGCGAAACCGAGAAGCAGTGGAACAAACCGCGCGTATACAAGGTACCAGCCAGCGCATTGCATGCCGGCAGCAATCGTATTGCCGTCCGCGTGGACGATCTTGGCAACGGCGGCGGCATCCATGGCGATGCCGCCGCGCTCTACGTGCGGACGGCGAATGGCACGCAGCGACCGCTCGCCGGCACCTGGCATTTTCGCACCGCCAACGTGACCCTGGTGCCCACACCTACTCGCCACCTGACGCCCACCCTGCTGTACAACGGCATGATCCAGCCGCTGCTGGGTTATCCGCTGCGCGGTGTGGTGTGGTACCAGGGCGAGTCCAATGCATCGGCGCCCCACGCCATGGCTTATCGCAAGCAGTTCGCTGCGATGATCCAGGCATGGCGCACGGCGTGGACACAGCCGGAGCTACCGTTCTTCTGGGTGCAGCTGGCGAATTTCAACAGCGGCAGCGACACACCTGAGCAAAGTCCGTGGGCGGAACTGCGTGAATCGCAGTCTGCGGTGCTCTCGCTGCCGCACACCGGCCAGGCCGTCACCATCGATGTCGGCAATCCTGACGACATTCATCCCACCGACAAGCAGGATGTGGGGCACCGGCTTGCACTCGCCGCACGCCGCGTGGTGCTTGGCGACAACATCGTGGCCTCCGGTCCCGAATATCGCCAATGGCATGTCGACGGTGCAAAAGCCGTGGTGACGTTCAGCAACGAAGGCGCACCGCTGGCCGTGCGTGGTGGCGGCGATGTCGTGGGCGGCTTCGAGATTGCCGGCGCCGATGGCCACTACCAGCATGCCCAGGCACGTATCGATGGCCGGAACATCGTGGTGTCCTGTGCAGCGGTAGCGCATCCGATCGCCGTGCGTTATGGCTGGAGCGACAACCCGGTCGACGCCAACCTGATCGATGACAACGGCTTGCCGGCGTCACCGTTCCGCACGACGGCATCACCTTGAGACCTTTCATGCGCGCGACGCTCTCACGCCGTATGGCCCTGATGTTGTTGGTCGCCTTGATGACCCTGGGTGCGCAGGCCAACGAGTTGCCGCACATCGCCCATCACGATGGTCATCATGCGCTCATGGTGGACGGCAAGCCGTATCTGATCCTCGGCGGGCAGGTGAACAATTCCAGCGCATGGCCCGACGT
>NZ_JAPDPE010000120.1 GCF_026283955.1 Dyella silvatica
GCATGCGCGTTACGCCAAACCTGCTGGCTTGCCGGATTGTCGCGCCCTTTTTCCGCCACGATATCCACGATAGGCAAAGATTCGGCGAGGCGCAGCCCATCCACTCGTGCTGCCGTGGCCGGCATCGCCTCCGCCCACGGAATAGCCACCTTGGCAAGATCGGGAGCCTGCTCGCGAATCTCTTTGTACTGCGCGCGCATGGTTTTCAAATTCGCGTCGAGTTCGCTCTTCGGCCAAACCCCCGGCACCACCGCATCGAGCAAGACCACCGCCTTGATGCGGTGGTCTTCGGCGGCGGCCAGCAAGCTTATGGCGCCGCCATAGGAGTGCCCGACCATCACGATCGGCCCCTTCACACCACATGCGGTCAGCACGGCCCGCAGCAGCTGAACATCATTATCGAAACTGTAAGGCGTGGCGGTGTTGATGCTGCTTTTGCCCAAGCCGGCGCGGTCGTAAACCAGGGTCTGCGCTCCGGCGGCGCGAATGCTCGGGGTGATTTGCGCCCACACGCTGGAATCGTTTCCGAAGCCAGACTCAAAGACCACGGTGACATTTCCCGTGCCTTGCTTATCGACCCACAGCTGGTTGCCATCGATGGGCAACACCGAGGGTGCGCAGGCCTGGACTGAGGCGGGTTTGGTGAGCGTCTCGGCAGATGAGATGGACGGAATCAGGCAACCACCCAGCACCCAGGCCAACATGATGTATTTCATGGTCCAGCCCCCTTGAGGTCAATACGTTGACTTGTAGCTCGTGCGGGCAACACGACTTGTGCGGCCGCCCAGGCTCACAACCAAACACCGCCCCATGATGTCGCGCACCCAGCGCCATATCCAGCGACAGAAGTCACTGTTGCAGGGGCTTTCGACGGCTTCAACGTGTGCTAGACCGCACAGGCCGACTACCGCCTGCTCGACGTCACGCCGTTGACACCAGGCCATGCAAGCGCGATCTCCTCAAAGCGCCAACCGATGACGTTCTCAACGGACGATCGTCCTGGCCCTGGTCGGCGAAGCTTGCGCAAGGTCACACTAGCCTCCCACGTTAACCCGGCAGAGAATCGGCGCAGCACGCACGACGTGTATCCTGGCCGCTGGCCGCTAGCCATGCGCGCACCTGTTACTGAACGGAATCGATGTGCTGATTGCCTTACTGACCTCCCTGCTGCTCAACATCGCTTCGACTCCGTCGACGGTGCCAGCTGCGCAGAGCGTCGTACCGACACCTCAATTTCGCCGTTACGGCCTTGCCGAAGGCCTGCCGAGCAGCTCGATCGACGGGCTGGCGCAAGATGCCCAAGGCTATATCTGGATCGCCACCGGATCGGGGCTGGTCCGCTATGACGGCACCACGTTCAAGACCTGGCGGCATAACCCGGACGACCCCCAGTCCGTGTCCTCCGGGCGAATACCTTCCCTGCTGGTCGACAAGGCCGGCCGCTTATGGGCGGCCGGTGTGGATGGGCTGAACCGCTACGATCCCGCGAGCAATGGCTTTATGCATTGGCGGCATGACGATCATGTCGCCGACAGTTTGGCTGGCAACGATTTATCCGCTCTCGCCCAGGACAGCCAAGGCAATCTGTGGGTCGGCAACTTCAGCACTGGCCTGGACCGTTTGCGTGCGGACGGCCAGAGCTTTGATCATCTGCGCCATGACCCCAGCGACCCGGACTCGCTAGCCTCCGATCGCGTGCTCGGCCTGCTCAATGCCCCTGACGGCAACCTGTGGGTAGGCACCGAGCGTGGACTGGATTTGCACCTGGCCAATGGCAAGTTCAAGCACATCCGCTTCGTCACGCCTGCCGGCACCAGCCGAGACAGGTCGCTCGACGTACGCGCGCTGAGCTATGTCGGCAACACCCTGATCATCAGCACCCCGGTCGGACCGTATTACCTGGATAGCGAGCAGGTCGCACAACGTCTGGCACCCGGACAAATACCGGATCGTTTCGTGCTTTCTCTGACGCCTGATAACCAGGGACGGCTGTGGATCGGCACCAACGATGGGCTTTATCTGCGCGATCAGGCCAATGCCATCCATCATTTCAGTGCCAACCCCTCGCTGCCTTATGCCCTGCCCAATCACAACGTGGTCAGGCTATTGCTGGACAAGGAAGGCGGCGTATGGATGGCCACGGACAACGGGCTGGCCTATCTGGGGCCGGACTGGAGCGAGTTCACGCGTACCGTCGCCCGGCCCAACGACCCCTCCAGCATCGACGGCGAGCCCGTTTCCACCGTGGCCGCCGCCAGCAACGGGCAGCTATGGGTCGGCCACGATAAAGGGGCGATTGACCGGCTCGATCCGGCGACGCAGCAAGTCGAGCACATGGCCTACGTCCCCCCCGGCACCCGGCGTACGATTTTGGGCTTGCTTGAGGATCCGCGCGGCCGGCTGTGGGTAACCACCGCTTACGGTGTGCTCTTGCTCGATCACGGCAAGCTCAGGCCGGTGAGCCCGGCGTTCTGGTCTTATCGGCTGGTGATGGATGAGCAACAGCACGTCTATACCGACCTGGACGACGGCAGCGGCATGGTCAGCATGGACCCCGATACTCTGCAGGTAACCCGGTTGAAGCCGGCCGACCTCCAGGTCGAGCGCAACCTGCAACGTATCCAGGACGTACGCTGGCTCGATCATGCCCTGTGGGTGGCCGGCCCCGATGGCCTGGCCCGCTGGACGCCAGCGCAGGGCGCGGCGCAGTTTGTGCCCGGGGTCGAGCGTAGCTATATCCATTCGATAGACATCAGCGGCGAGCGCCTATGGGTGCTCGGCGAGAAGAACCTCGATGTTTACCAGTGGGACGGTGAGCGCGCGGAGCGTCTTGCCTCGTATCCACTAAGTCAAAGGCGCTCCCTGGACGATGCCCTCGGACTACGCGCCGATCGTCTTGGCCGGGCCTGGATATTTACCCGCAGTGGCCTGTGGTGTTATGACCCGGCGGACGACAGCCTGCATAGCTTTGACCTGCAAAATGGCTTGGTCGACCTGCACTTCACCAGCGACGCACCGGCACGACTCGCCGATGGCCGGCTGTATGCGCCGACCATGGACAGCATCGTCAGCTTTTTGCCCGAAGCCATTCACGGCCATGCGCGCAAGCCGGCGCTGGTGCTTGACTCGATCAGCGTGCAACGCAACGGCCGCAAGCAGATATTGCAGCCCGACCATGGCACGCTATCGCTACGCTGGAATGATCGCGACTTCAGCGTGGATGCCCGCGCGCTGACCTATATCGCACCGGGGCGTACCCAATACCGATTTCTGCTCGACGACAGCGATAACTGGATCGACAGCGGCACACGCGGCGAGCACACCTTCGCCCAGCTTTCGGGCGGCGACTATCGCCTACGCATACAGGCCGCCGGGCCCGATGGGATCTGGAGCGAGCTGGCGACACCGCTGTCATTGCATGTCGACTCGCCGCCGTGGCTGCGCTGGTGGGCATGGGTTATTTATGCGCTGCTGTTGGCCGCGTTGATACTGGCTATCGTGTGGCTGACGCGCCGCCGCCAGCGCAGGCAGCACCGCATGGAGCTACTGGCGCAAGAGCATCGCTTTGCACGCGAGGCGAACGCGGCCAAGACGCGTTTCCTGGCTGAGCTGGGTCACGAAATCCGCACCCCGATGACCGGCGTGCTGGGCATGGCCGAGCTACTGCTGAATCAGCCACTGCCACCACAACAGCGAAGCTACGCGCAGACGATCAAGAATTCCGGCGAGGTATTGCTCACCCTGGTCAATGATGCGCTCGACCTTGCGCGCATCGACGCCGGCCGCCTGGAGCTGGTGCTGGCGCCGTTCGATCCCCGCGCCCTGCTCGAAGATATCGTCGCCCTGAGCCTGGAGCGCGCATCGGCCAAGGGCCTCGCCCTCAGCCTGGATGTCGCCAAGGATGTACCGGCGCAAGTGATTGGCGACGCCGTGCGCATCAAGCAAATCATCCTCAATCTCACCCATAACGCACTGAAATTCACCGAGCACGGCAGCGTGCAGCTCACCTTGAATACCCTGCAGGACGGCTTGTTATTCGGCGTAAGCGATACCGGATCGGGCATCTCGTCGGACGATCAGCTGCGCCTGTTCCATCATTTTCAGCAGCTCGATGGGCCGCAACGTGGCTCCGGCAGTGGGCTGGGCCTGGCCATTTGTCGCAAGCTGGCCGACCTTATGGGTGGCCAGGTCACCCTGCATTCGGAAACCGGCCGGGGCAGCGTGTTTCATCTCAGCCTGCCGTTGCACGTAGGCAAGATCGAGGTGCCGAGTCCGCTCCCTCGGGCGCCCCGGCCCAGCGGCGCATGCTGGCGATTACTGCTGCTCGAAGACGACAGCGTGGTGGCCGCCGTCGTCACCGGCTTGCTGCAAGCACAGGGGCATATCGTTACGCATGTCGGCAATGGTTTGCAGGGGCTGCAAATGCTCGAACAGCACAGCTTTGATGCCGTGCTCGTCGATCTGGACCTGCCAGGACTGGACGGCTTGCAGTGGGCGCAACTGGTGAGAGCGCGTGAAGCCGAGGGTGAGCATCTGCCGATGATTGCCATCACCGCCCGCGCCGACAGCGAACAGGAATCGCTGACCCGTCGCGCCGGCATGGATGGATTCCTGCGCAAGCCGGTGACCGGCGAGCAGTTGGGCGACGCCCTGGCCAAACAGCTGGAACATCCTCGCAGCTTCGCTTGAAGGCATGATCAATTCAAAGCCATGCATGGATGGCGGCATGCCAATGTCCCGGTCATTGTTCGCGCGATTGAAACCCATGGAGCTCAATCGATCACCGTCAATGATCTGGACACATGAAGGCGAAAACCCTGGCTTGTCAGCGATGCTGGTGTAGCTTCACCGCC
The DNA here is from genome assembly GCF_026283955.1 of Dyella silvatica. GTDB lineage: Bacteria > Pseudomonadota > Gammaproteobacteria > Xanthomonadales > Rhodanobacteraceae > Dyella_C > Dyella_C silvatica. The sequence continues at coordinate 4,854 of NZ_JAPDPE010000120.1, forward strand.
ACGGGAAAACAGAGCGAAGGCCGCGTCTTCCCGACACCTGGCATAGGCCTACACAAATATCAGGGATTTCCTACAAATTGACAGGCTAGGATCAGGGTGACCTGCCGCGCTATCTTGGCGCCCGAAGACCAGGGCCCTGGACAAGCCGCCACGCCCATACACTGCCTAAGCCACGCCCACACGCCATCTACTAAGCAGATCTCCATGCAAAAACGGCTTATTCGCCTTGCCCTACTACTACTGCTACTGGCGCTGACCGGCTGCAGCATGCCCTCTGCAGCATCGCCTACGCCGTCGCAGGAGTCCGAATACGACCTGGGTGCGTTCTTCAAAGACCCCAAGGCCCAGGCATTGGCGCTGGCTGCCGAGCATGGCAATGCACAGGAAGTGCGGCGACTGATGAAGCAGGAGGGTGTCAATCCCGATGTGATCTTCAGCAGTGACGACAGCGGCATGCCGTTAGTCGCGTGGCCGGTGTTCACCCACAACGCCGATGGCCTGAAGGTAATGCTGGAGAATGGCGCCAATCCGAATGCACGTAAACCGGGAGAGGTCGTCAAGACCTACAAGGATGGCAGCGTCGGGCATTACCTCGATTACGAAAATGCGATGGTCTGGGCGGCCAAGCAGGACGATCCGATTTATCTGAAGCTGCTGCTGGATCATGGTGGCGATCCCAATACTCGCAACGGCAACGATGAGAACCTGCTGTTCCAGGCTTTTATCTGGCATAACCAGTGGCGGAACGTGCAGTTGCTGGTGGAGCGAGGTGCGGATCTAAATGATATGAGGCAAGGTACTTCTATCCTATCCAGCTATGCTTTTGAGGGTCAGTTTGAGCGGACCTACTGGCTCTTAGAGCATGGCGCTGATCCGACTGAAAGGCGCGCCAAGCCGCCGTCGCCTCCCAAAGCGCTTTCGTATCCCATTATCGAAGCTATTTATTGGCTTCCCGGTAATCCGAAAGATCCGACTTGGCAGCGCAAATGCCAGCAATGGTTGCTGCAGCACGGCTACTTGCGCCCACCGATGCCCGAGAACGATCGTCAGATGCGCAAGAATCTAGGTTTCCCCTACGAAGAGAAAGACATCCCCTTACTTTGAATCCAAGGACAAAGGATTGATCCCATGCCGACATCAACTGAACGTCAGCAAGACCAGGCCCTGCTGCAACAACTTCGTAGCAGCGGCGATCCTGCAAAAGTGCAAGAAGCAGCAAAGTTACAAACGCTTTATCACGGTCGCGAACTGGGCGGCTTGAGCGCGGATGTGTATGAGGCGGCCAAGAGCAGCGGCCATCCGCCGGCAGGTTGGATACGCGCCAGCGACCATCTGGATAAATTGCGTGAGTTCGCACCGCAGCTTCATATGACCGATAAGCAGATAACAGATCTGCTGCATCCTGATAGATCCGGTTTTCGCGCTGAAATCTATCTACCTGACCCGGCAGTATTGGGGCCAGGCTATAAACCCGTCGTCGCGTTCAAGGGATCGTCGGGTGAAGTCATGACATCTCACGGCTTACGCGATACCACCGCCGAGGATTTCGTCGCCAACAACTTTCCGCAAGCAGCCGGGTTGGAGACCGACTATTACGATCGCGCAATGGGTTTGGCAACGCAGCTAAAAAACCGTGGCCTCGACTTTGAACTCACCGGCCACAGCCTGGCCGGCGGCATGGCCTCAGCCGCCTCAGCGGTCACCGGCCTGCCCGCGACCACCTACAACGCTGCCGGCCTTCATCCAGAAACCGCCCAACGCTTCGCCCAACAGAATCCTGGCGTACAGGTCTACGACGTCAGCCACCGAGTCACCGCCTATCAGGTGCAAGGCGAATTGCTCAGCAATGGCGTGCAGGACAACGTCCACCGCATGGACATGGTCCAGCGCGCGGAGCTCGGCGGCGTGCTCAAGGAGACCAGCCAACTGCTGCGGGAACTCCCCGAGGGTCGCAGCATGCTCAAGCAGGCCTTGGACAAGGGCGTGCCAGCCGATTCGCAGGCCACCGTGCATGCCTTCGTCGATAAGCTGGCTACCGGCGATACCGACAAGATGCTGCGTGAGCTGCCGCTGGCCGCAGGCAATGTGCAGCCGGCGATGGCGCCGATGACCCGGCAGAATCTGGACGACCCGAACAGCCCGCTGATGGCGCGCGCGCAAGTGCGTTCGTTACCGGACATTACTCATCTGGCCGGGCCAGTGATGGCCACGATGGAGGTGGCCGCGCTGGGTGCCCACGTGGGCGAGCGCGCCGGTGAAGCGGTGAAGGCCGGCGGCCAGGCGACCCAGCAAGGGCTGCATTTTTCGGCGGATGTCAGTCGCACGGCTGGCCATCTGGGCGGCGAGGTTTCGCGAACCGCCACGCATATCGAAGGGGCGGTGGTATCCACCGGTGTGCATGTGGCGGGCGCGGCGCTAGCGAAGACGCGCGAAGTTGGCGGCGAAGTCATGGCGAGCATGACCGAGCAGGAGGGTAACAAGCAAAGGCTGGACGCCTCGATGGACGCCGCCCTGCTGCGGGGCGTGGGCAGCATCTTGCCAGGGGAGGCGGGTGCCTGGATGAAATCCCAGGCCGACAAAACGGAAAAGTCCGGCGAGGTGTTAAACCACACCCTTCAGGACGCCGCCAATCAGCAGCGCCATGCCAGCCACAACGACGCAGCGGCCATTCGTGGCGCGACGCATGCGGCCGAGTCCACGGTGGGGCAAGTGGCCACACGTGCCGGCGATCTTCAGCACGATGCCATGGCCGGTGCTGGCCGGGTGGTCGGCGGTGGCCTCGATGCAACCGGCCAGTATGCCGAGGGCATGACGCGCCATGCCCCCACGCAAGGCGCTGTCGTGGGCGGCGTCGCAGCAGGCAGCGTGGCGGCGGCGGCGCAGTTCAATCCGCTCAACCCAGCGGCTTATCCCAACCTGGCCCAGGTTGGCATACTGGCAACGCAGGGCAAGCAGGCGGGCGGCGAAGCTTTCGAACGGCATCTGATGAAAGCCAGCGTGCTGCCGAGTCTGGATAGCCGCATTGAACAGTACGAGCAGACAGCGCGTAAGTCATTGCAGCAGGCGGCACCCCACCCCGCCGAACCCGTGCATCAAAACAAACCGGCCGCGGCATCGCCGCGCCTCGATCATCCGGATCATCCCGATCACGCGTTGTTCAAGCAGGCGCGTACTTCGGTGCATCAGATGGACGCTCAGCAAGGGCGGGCGCCCGATCAGCGCAGCGAGAACCTGGCAGGTGCGTTGACCGTGGCCGCCAAGGCGGGCGGCTTGAAGCGCGTCGATGAAGTCGTGCTGAGTGACGACGCTACCCACGCCTTTGCCGCCCACCACGTCATCCCGCGCGCACTGAGCAACACCGCTCATGTTGAAGTAGCCCGGGCGATCAACACACCGGTCGAAAAAAGCACGGAAGCCATGCACCAGTTGAATCAGCAACAGTCGGCTCAGACACAGGCTCAGACACAGGCTCAGATTCAGCAGAATCAGCAAACGCAGTCGTCGAATGGGCAAGCCATGGCGAGATAAGCCCTAAGTGTCTAACCTGGCGCCTGGCAAGCCGCCCCAGCTGGGGCGGCTTTTTTTGCTCCGGCTTTTTATTCCTGACCAGCCGATTGGCGAGCGGGCGGGAAGTTCAAGCGGCGCTATAACCCCCGCCAGTGCGTTTAAACTCCTTGCTGTCTCTATCGAACCATGCGACTCGATAAGGCAAGCTGGCCTGCTGCAGCACAATTAGTTCTTCGCCGGGGCGGTCTTTGCCTTGTTCGCTAGATCAAGCAAGACGTACTCGCCCTTGCTCCCCCAGCGTGGCGACTTGGCGTCGATCTTGACGCACGGGTGGCCACCGCAGGAGGTCACGCCGACCTGAGCATAGGCCTCCATCGTTTCCGCATCGACTTGCGCGGCCTCGATCCGTGCACGTGCATCGCGATATGCCTGCCATTGATATCCCAGCAACAGGCTGCCGCCCAGTATCAACAAGATGAGTGCGCCGCCGACGGTGGCATAGCCCATCCAGATATGGCGCCGCACGTAGGCGCTGACTTCGTGCAACATGTGCTGCACCGCCCGGCCCGAGCCGTCCAGCCGGGTAGCGGCGTCAGTCACCGTCTGGTCATATTTCGCCGTGCCGTGGACAAGGGCCGATTCCACCCCATGCTGCATCAATTGCGTGATGCGCTCACTGGCGCCATGAACGATTTGATCGACATCGCCACGCACCCCGGTGACCGCCTGAGTCAGCGACTGACCGGCCTGCTGCTGTTGATGGATCGCCATCTCCGAACGCCGTTCAAGCGTTTCCGCCAGTAATGCCAGCCGCTTGGCCGTTTCTATCAGCGTCGATAATGCTTCATCCATAGCTCACTCCCTGGTTCCGTGTTGGCGATAACGGTAATTATCGCGCCTGAGTGCCATTATGATGCCTTGTACTTGTCAAAAAAGTCGCGCGGCCCTAGGATCAAAAAAGGATGCGCCTCTTTAGCCGAAACAGCTGAATAAAAATCGAGCCAGAGAAGCCTCCACCATGCATTTGAAACCACCTAGTTACCTTGCAGGCAGCCTGTCGACCGACAGGATTACGCGGTTTGTCCGGAGAGTCTCGTGTTGATGAAATCGACAGCTATCTCTGCCCTGCTTCTTTTCTCCACGGCATGTTCGGGAGTTGAAATGAAACCCTTTTATCCGAAGACGGTCGTCGAGCCGGTGACCGTACATAAGCTGTCTGATAATGAAATCAGCATTCGTTATCGCGTATATCCAGAGTCCAACCATTATTCCAACGGCGTCAATTACGAAAAGATCGGCGATGCGCTGAAAGTCGTCATCGGCCGCTGCAGCATTGGCGAAACCTGTGAGCCGATGGCAAAAACGGTTATCCCGCTGGACGACAAGTGGGAGGCCGAGGTGCATATCCCCTATCACGGCGAGAAAATCATCCTCGTTCACTCCGGTGCCGAAGAACAGATTTATCCATAAACCACTCACTCCGACGGATGTACGATCATGGCCGATCCGCAGACTCCCGAAGACCCGCAGAATCCCGACAAAGTCGTCATGGGGATTCACACCAACACACTCCCCGGCGCCTCGCTTACCGATGGCCACGCGTGGCTGACGCTAACGCGCAACGGACACACCGAGGCCTACGGCCTATGGCCAAACAGCCACCCTCGATTCGCCAATGAAAGCCCCCACCCGGAAAGCAATATCCGCACCGGCATTGAAAACAATTTCTCGGCCACCGCCAGCCGTTACTACGAGCTAAGCCCCGAACAGGTCAAACAGTTCGATGCGGCGGTCAAAGAAAAAGTCACCTGGGGGCTTACCAATACCTGTGCATCCTGGGCCAGCAGTACCGCTGAGCGAGTAACCGGCGAGCATATCGATGCAAGCGAATTGCTAGGGGTCACCGGTACCCCGCGGCAGATTCACAAGAGCATTGATGAGCTGGAAAAGAAGCAGCCGACCACCACCGACAAACCGCTGCAACATGTCGATGAGCAGCATCATTCCAGCTCGTTCAGCCAAACCTCGGCCAAGCCCGCGGTCGTTACCGGTGATGCGCAAGCGGATGCCTTGCTAGCGGCCGCAGGTGACCCCAAGGCGCTGGGCAAGGCCATGCAGAATCTCGCTGCCTCACCGGACGGCCAGGCATTTCGCGCGCAAGGCCAGGAGCAGTTTCAGGCACAGCAGGCACAACAGGCCCAGCCCACCGTGGCACCGGCGCAAACCCAGGCACAACCGGCGGCCCCGCCGCAGCAAGAGCTTCCGCAAGCACCGCAACAGCAGCAAGCGCCGCAAGTAAGGTAAGTAAAGATAAGGCCATCCGGCGCCTAGCGCCGGATGCGTCCAAGTGCAAAGCAGTCGACGCCAAAGCATCGCCAGTCATGGCGCAGGCGATCGGTAGTGCCGGGAACTCATGGCATGCAGCGTCACCACGCGTGACGAATATGTGAACAGCGCCGACTCACTTGTTGGCCGTAAACCCTTACAGCGTTGACTTGTGGTCGACGTCTCATTTTTGTCATCGCCGATGTCTCGCAACTGACATCGAGGTGACAGATATTGGTGGCCTTGCCTTATCCATGCACTGAAAGGTTGGCCATGATCCCGATGGACCGTCGTACCTTCCTGCAACTGCTGGGAAGTAGCGCTGTTAGCACCATGCTTCCCACCAGCATTGCGCGGGCCTTGGCGATACCGGCCCATCATCGAACCGGCTCGATCCAGGACATCGAACACATCGTGATTCTCATGCAAGAGAATCGTTCGTTCGATCATTACTTCGGCACGCTGCGCGGCGTGCGCGGCTTTGGCGATCCACATGCGGTGAACCTGCCCTCTGGCAAGGCCGTGTGGTATCAGCCCGATGGCGGCAACTACGTCCTGCCTTTTCACCCCACGGCGGATCACTTGGGGCTTCAATTCCTGGAGGATCTGGCGCACGACTGGTCCAGCACGCATGCGGCGTGGAACCAAGGCCATTACGACCAGTGGGTGCCGAACAAAGGCAGCACCACCATGGCGTACCTGACCCGCAACGACATTCCGTTTCACTATGCGCTGGCCGATGCCTTCACCATTTGCGATGCCTATCACTGCTCACTGATGGGACCGACCGATCCGAACCGTTATTACATGTGGACCGGCTGGGTCGGCAATGATGGCAGCGGCGGCGGCCCGGTGGTCGACAATGCCGAGGCTGGCTACGGCTGGTCGACGTATCCGGAGCGGCTGGAAAAAGCCGGCATCTCCTGGAAAATTTATCAGGACATCGGTACCGGCCTGGATGCCAACGGTTACTGGGGCTGGACCAACGATGCCTACATCGGCAACTACGGCGACACCTCGCTGCTGTACTTCAACCAGTATCGCAACGCCATGCCTGGCAACCCGCTGTACGACAAGGCGCGAACCGGCACGAATATCGCGCTGAGCGGTACGCCGTTCGACATTCTGCGCAGCGACGTGCTCGGCAACCGCTTGCCGCAAGTGTCCTGGATCGTCGCCCCCGAGGCCTATACCGAGCATCCGAATTGGCCGGCGAATTACGGTGCCTGGTACGTCTCGCAAGTATTGGACACGCTGACCAGCAATCCCGAGGTCTGGAGCAAGACCGCGCTGCTGATTACCTATGACGAGAACGACGGCTTCTTCGATCACATGGTGCCGCCCTGCGCACCGCCATCGAGCAGCCAGGGTCAATCGACGGTCAGCACCGTCAATGAAATTTTTCCGGGCAATGCGAATTATCCCAGCGGGCCCTACGGCCTCGGCCCGCGCGTGCCGATGGTGGTGGTATCGCCTTGGAGCAAGGGCGGCTGGGTCTGTTCCGAAGTGTTCGACCATACTTCGATCATCCAATTCATCGAGCGTCGTTTCGCGCCGCATCATCCCGACTTGAAAGAACACAACATCTCGCCGTGGCGGCGCACCGTCTGTGGCGACCTGACCTCGGCCTTCGATTTCTCCAAGCCGCATGCCCACCGGCCCACCCTGCCCGACACCCAGGGTTATGCGCCGCCCGATAAAAACCGCCACCCGGATTACGCACCGGTGCCGCCGGCACATCAAGCCTTGCCGAAGCAAGAGCCTGGCATGCGCTCGGCACGCGCCATCCCTTATGAGTTGCATGTCGCTGCCCGTGTCGACGACAACAAGCTATGGATCGACTTCAAGAATAGCGGCCGGGCCGGCGCCTGCTTTCACGTCCGTTCCACCGATGCCTCCGCAGGGCCGTGGTACTACACCGTGGAACGCGAGAAATCGCTGTCGGAATCATGGTCGCCCCAAGGCAGCTACGATCAAACCGTCTATGGACCGAACGGTTTTCTGCGTCGCTTCAAAGGCCAGCTGGCAACGCGCCGCACCACCTTGCGCGTCAACAGTCATTACGATGTCGATCGCAACGGCCTGGATCTTGTACTGGTCAATGAAGGCCACGCGCATTGTGAAGTCAGCGTGGACAACACCTATAACGGCGAGTCGATCAGCTACGTGCTCGCGCCGGGCGAACGGATCGAGAAGCGCTGGCATCTGGACGAAAGCTTCGGCTGGTACGACTTGATTGTGCGCGCCAATGCCGAAGAAGGTTTTCTACAACGCCTGGCCGGCCACCTGGAAACCGGCGAGGACAGTGTCAGTGACCCGGCCATGGCGGTGCCTGCCTGGCAGGTGTGATCAGTACCACCCAGGGCTCATGTGCAGGCAGGTTAGCTTGCGCAGGAGGTGGTGCCGTTCAGGCGAGCCCTGAGCACCTTGTGCCGATGATTGAAGAACTGCCGAACAAACCAGCCAACCCAGCGCTTTGCCATACGAGGCTGGAAGGTGAGCCGATCGATCAGCAGCACCGCAGCGGGATCGAAACGGCATGCCTCGATCGACCTCTCGTGGCGCCATAGCTTCATCGACGCCATGGCAGATTGCTCGACAAAACCGCGCCCCTCATGAAGCTCGAGCAACGTCAGCTCCGAATAATCTACCGGCAAGACGCCAAGCAACAGCAAATAACTGCGAAACATAGGCACGCCAAGCGTCAGCTGCCGATCGCTTAGCGACAACAAGCCTTTCGGCGTGGTCATCCGAAAAAACGGCCACATCTCTGCCGAAATGCCTGGCACCGAAGTAATCCAGGCCCAGACCTGTTCGGCGGGGACATGAAGCCTGGATTCGAAGCGCAATGACATGGCATCTTGCATCAGCAGCATCCCTTGCACATACCGATCCCGAATAAAGCCGTGGCCTTAAACATCACATGCCATCGCTAGGGCCCGGCGCCAGTACCTCACGCACGCCATTGCTCCCCATCGATGAAACCAGGCCAGCGGCCTCCATGCTTTCGACCAGCCGCGCGGCCCGGTTGTAGCCGATGCGAAACTGTCGCTGCACAAACGAGATCGACGCGCGCCGACTGCGCAATACGAAAGCCACCGCTTCGTCGTATAGCGGATCGAGTTCGGCATCGGCGGCTTCTTCGGGAAACAGATCGGCGGCCTCCGATGGCGGCCCGGCGAGAATTTCCTCAAGATAATCCGGCGCACCGTACTGCTTGAGATGGGCGACGACGCGATGCACTTCCTCGTCGGCGACGAAAGCGCCATGCACGCGTTGCGGATAACCGGTGCCCGGCGGCAAGAACAACATATCGCCCTGCCCCAGCAACGACTCCGCGCCCATCTGGTCGAGAATCGTCCGTGAGTCGATTTTCGAAGACACCTGAAAAGCCACCCGAGTGGGAATATTGGCCTTGATCAAGCCGGTGATGACATCGACCGAAGGACGTTGGGTGGCCAGGATCAAATGAATACCCGCGGCACGCGCCTTCTGCGCCAATCGGGCAATCAACTCTTCGATCTTTTTCCCGGCGACCATCATCAGGTCGGCCAGCTCATCGATCAACACCACAATCAACGGCAGCGTATCGAGCAGCTCCGGGGTTTCGACATGGCTGGGAAACGGATTGCTCAGCGGCGTCCCCGCTTCACGGGCCTCGCGAATCTTCTGGTTATAACCCGCCAGATTGCGCACCCGCAGCTCGGACATCAGCCGGTAGCGGTTTTCCATTTCGGCCACGCACCAGTTGAGCGCATTGGCGGCCAGCTTCATATCGGTGACGACCGGCGCCAGCAGGTGCGGGATGCCTTCGTAAACCGAAAGCTCCAGCATCTTCGGGTCGATCATGATCATCCGCACCTCTTCGGGCGTGGCCCGATAAAGCAGCGAGAGAATCATCGCGTTGATCGCTACCGACTTGCCTGAGCCGGTGGTGCCGGCGACCAGCATATGCGGCGCACGAGCCAGGTCGGTGACCACCGGTTCGCCGGTGATGTCCTTGCCCATGGCCAAGGCCAGGGGCGAGTCGTGATGCCGGTAGGCTTCGGAGCGAAAGATATCGGCAAGGCCGATCATCTGCCGCTTCTCATTGGGTAGTTCAAGGCCCATGCAGGTCTTGCCGGGAATCGTCTCGACCACGCGGATCGAGGTGCGGCCAAGGCCACGGGCAAGATCCTTCATCAGCGCGACGATCTGGTTGCCGCGCACGCCGACAGCGGGTTCGACTTCGTAACGGGTAATCACCGGACCTGCCGAGGCGCCCACCACCGACACCGGCACCTTGAACTCGCGCAGCCGTTGCTCGATCAGCTCGCCGGTTTCGGCCAGCGACTCGGCCGGCTCCAGGTCGACGACCTCGGACATGCTTGCCAGCAGATCCAGCGGCGGCAAATCGATCGGCCGGGGTCGAGCCCGGGGCGGCCGTGGGGCATGGCTGGCCGCGACATCGCTGGCCGGCACCGGGTTGGTCACCAGCTCATCGGTCAGCACCGGCTCGTCGTCGTCCAGCTCATCATCATTGGAGGCGCTGCGCAGCCCTTCCGGCACCGCGCTTATCGGTGGCGCGGGTCGCTCGACGCGCATGGCGGCGGGCGTCGCCACCGGCAACGCCTCGACGGGCGCGGTGCGGACGGGGAAGATAATCGGTGCCGGCGGATCGACATACACCGGCGCCGGCGGCGCGACCGGTCCGGCGTTGGGTTCGACGATGGGTTCGTGCGCGGACGCTTCGCGCGCCGGCTCGGCAGCAGGCTCGATCATCGGCGGTAGCGAGGCCGATGAGCCACTACCGGCGCCCGCGTCCGGCATGCCGCTCAGGGCGCGGACGATCTCGGCGGTCGACGTCCTTGGCGGGCGCACACGGGGAATCATTGCTACGTCCGCGACGGTTCGCAGCGGTCGTGCGGTGGCCGGGCGGTGCGATCGCCACGGCTCGGTGATCACTTTTTCAGCAGCGGCCCGCGGTTCGAGCCCAGCCGGACTGCGCTGGGTCGTTGGCTCCAGGCTGCTGCGCACCCCATTGCCGCTGCCGTTCGTGCTGCTTGTGTGGGACTGCGCCGACCGCATCGGACGGCGGCCACCGTTGCGGCGCATATTGCGCCCGCGTCCACGCCGGGAACGCCGCCAAAAGGAGAACACGAACCAGGCTATCGACAGAACAAGCGTGACAAAAACGAGCATAGACATGCGTGGATGGGGGACCAGATCGTTCAAAGGCAGCCCCGCATGCTAACGCATG
>NZ_JAPDPE010000121.1 GCF_026283955.1 Dyella silvatica
GCATTCGCTCCCATCCCCATTTCCACCCGCCCACCGACGCCGGGCCGCTGATCCTGATCGGCAATGGCACCGGGCTGGCCGGTCTGCGAGCGCTGTTGAAGGCACGTATCGCTGCGGGGCATAAACGCCACTGGCTGCTGTTTGGCGAACGCCAGTCGGCGCATGATTTTTACTATCGTGACGAGATCGAGCACTGGCGAGCCACCGGCCATATCGAGCGCCTCGATCTGGTGTGGTCGCGTGATCAAACAGAGCGCATCCACGTGCAGCAACGCCTGCACGCCGCCGCCGATGCACTGTGTCAGTGGGTCGACGAGGGGGCGGCGATTTACGTCTGTGGCAGTCTTGCCGGTATGGCGCCGGGCGTGGATGCCGTGTTGCGCGAGGTACTGGGTGCGGCCCGGGTCGAGCAGTTGCGTGGCGAAGGGCGTTATCGCCGCGATGTGTACTGACGCTGGATCTTGCGCTGCTCTCTTACCCCGGACCCCGGAGGTGAAACCTAGGTGAGGTCCGAGCGTTGTTTCAGGCCTCACTTGGGCGGGCTGGACGTGACCTCTGGCCTGTGACGAAATTACCCAGATGACGCAGGCTGCACTATCACTCGGGGGAGATCGACGATGAGGTTACGGGTTGGCAAGAGTGGTTGCCTTTGGTTCGCCTGGATGTGCTGCATGGCGCAGTCATCGATGGCACAAAATGCGACCCCGACGACATCAGCGGCAGTGCAGCCACCGGCAGCGGCCAGTTCGGTCGCGGCGACAGTGTTGCCAGAGATTCCACTGGTTCACGCGGAAGCCGCTGCAGTCAACCTGCCCAGCGCGGCGAACGCCTGGGGCGGTGAGCGTACGGGCAACGAGGCAACCCTGTCGGATCGCGTAGTCAGCTATCGCATCGATGCCGAGCTGGATGCCGCCAAGCATGCCATCAGCGCCAAGCAGCAGATGACCTGGCGCAACCGCAGTGACCGTCCGATCCACAGCGTTTACCTGCATCTTTATCTCAACGCTTTCCAAAACGAGCAAAGCACTTTTTTCACCGAGCGCAATGTGCTCACCGCGCACGGTAGCTCGCGCGGTCGGGCGGCGTTGAAAAAAGGGCAATGGGGTTGGATTGATCTCAAGCAGGTGCGCCAGGGTACGGCATCGCTGAAGTGGTCTTTTGTGCACCCCGATGGCGGCCCGGAAACCGATCAGACTGTCGTGCGCATCGACTTGGCCGAGGCGGTGCCGGCCGGTGGCAGCTTGACGCTGGATATCGATTTCTTAAGCCAATTGCCGCGCGTGGTCGAGCGCACCGGCTATTTCGGTGACTTCAATCTGGTCGGGCAGTGGTTTCCAAAGATCGGTGTGCTTGAGTTGCCCGGTGAGCGTGGCGCCGGCGAAGTGCGCTGGAACGTGCACGAATTCCATTTCAATAGTGAGTTCTATGCCGACTTCGGCAGCTTCGACGTGCACATGACGGTGCCCTCGGATTACACCGTGGGTGCCGTGGGCGAGCAACAAGGCGAGCCGGTCAAGGGCAATGGCAAGACGACCTATCATTTTGTGCAGGGCGATGTGCACGATTTTGCCTGGGTCGCGGCCAAGGGCTATCAAACCATCGATGCCAGCTATGTCGGGCCGGGCAGTCCGAAAGTCGCTGTGCGAGTGATTTATCCGCCGGAATACGTCGCAACCGCGCAGCCGGTGATGAAGGCGACGCTGGATTCGCTGGCCTATTTCTCGCGCACCCTGGGTGCTTATCCTTACCACACGGTGACGGCGGTGGTTCCGCCGTATAACGCCGATGAGGCGGGCGGGATGGAGTATCCGACCTTCTTTACCGCAGAGGGCATGTCCAAGATCGACCCGCAGACTGCCGATCAGTGGGAGATCGACTTCGTCACCATCCACGAATTCGGCCACGGTTATTTCTACGGCATTCTGGCCTCCAATGAATTTGAAGAGCCGATACTCGACGAAGGCCTCAACGAATACTGGGATCAGCGCATGCTGCGCGAGCGCAATCAGCGCTTTCTGGTGCCCGCGACATGGATGCGCCGCCTGGGCATGACGCCATCTGCCTATGTGTTCGATATGGAACGCATGGCTGCCGGACTCAACCGCCCGGTAGATCCGCTAGGCCAGAACAGCTGGAATCGCTTGTCCAGCAGCAGCTATGGCTCGGTGTATTCGCGTACCGCAACGGCAATGCACGATCTGGAAGAGCGACTGGGCAAGGACGTCACCGAGCGCGCTTTCCATGAGTACTACAAGCGCTGGCGCTTCCGCCATCCTTCGGTGGCTGACTTGCGCGCGGCCTTGATCGATGTGTCGGGCGATGCCAAAAACGTCAATGAGATCTTCGACCAGTACGTCTTCGGTACCGCGAAAATCGATGATCGCGTCAGCTCGATCGACAATCAGGAGGTGCTGCCCTTGGCGGGCTCCACGTCGAAAGACGGCAGCCGCAGCGAGCTCGATCCGGATCAGCTCGACAAGCAGATCACCAAGCAACGGGATGACTGGAAAAAAGCCCATCCCGACGCCAAGCCGGAAGGGGGCGGGCCATTCCCGTGGCGTGGCACGGTCACCGTGGTACGCGATGGTGCGCAGGCTCCTCAGCTACTGCGGGTGAAGTTTGCCGATGGCAGTCATGAAGATGTGCGCTGGGACGACGATCGCCGCTGGGCACGTTTCGTCTTCACCAAGCCCACGAAAATCGTCTCGGCCGAGCTGGACCCGGAGCAAAAGATCAATCTGGATGCCAACAAGCTCAACGACAGCAAGACCACAAAACCCAATAGCGCGGCATCGCGTCGCTGGAGTGCCGATGTCGGGTCCCTGGTACAGGCTTTCTACGCACTTCTGGGGACACTGTGATGGCTTCTAACAAGATCTCTCGCCGGGTCAGTCTCGCTGCGCTAGTGCGCGCTTTGTTTGGCGCCTTGCAATGGCGCTTGTTGCTGCTGTGGTCGGTATTGCTGTTGTTGCCGACGGCGGTGCTGGCGATTCCGCTATGGAAGACCTTGAGCGGTTTGCTCGATCATTCCGTGCATGCCGATGCGTGGGCGCGGCAAGTGGATGCGACGATGTTCGGCGACACGCTGCGGATCATTGGCGACCCGATGGATGCTTTTGGTGGCGGTCTCTTGATCGGCCTGGTGTTGACGCTGCTGCTTGCCTCGTGGCTTAACGGCATGGTGATCGCCAGCGGTCGCGCGGGTCGTACGCTTGGCTTTGGTCAGCTCTTGCATGGCGGCCTGACGGAGTACGGGCGTATGTTCCGCCTGATGCTGTGGTCGCTGTTGCCGTTCGCCATCGTGATCGGCGGCGCTCAATGGATATTCGATACCGCCAATGACCGTGTCGATGCCGCGGTGCTTGAGTCGCAGGCAGACGCCAGCCAGCACATGGCCTTCTGGGTGAGCGGGGCATTGTTTGTGCTGATGCATGCCGTGGTGGAATCGGCTCGTGCGGCATTTATCGCCGACACCGGCCTGCGTTCGGCCACGCGTGCGCTCTGGCGCGGCTTCAAGCAGTTGCTGCGGCGTCCCTTCAGCACCTTGTTTGCCTATCTGCTGGTCAGCGCGATCGGCGCGGCGGCGGTGTTGGCGCTGGGCATGGCACGCATCCAGGTGCCGGCGATTGGTTTCGGTGGCTTTGTCGCAGCGTTCGTGCTTACCCAGATTATTGTCGCGGCGATCGGCTGGACCCGCGTCGCGCGCTTGTATGCGCTGGCGGAGGTGTCGCGTTCGCTGACACCCTCGCGACTGGGATAAGTTTGGCGGGGTTATCTATGCAGGCTGGGGAACGTACCGCGAACCCCAGCCTGGCGAACCCCAGCCTGTGCCTCTGGCCTGTGTTGCCCTGGGCCGAGGCGCACCTCACGCGTTATCGAACTTAGCCATCGGTCAGGCGTAAGCGCAGCGGGTCTCTGGCGACGGTGGGTAATAAGCGAAGACGTGGTTGTGGCTACCGTAGAAATCCATGTCTTCGATGTGCTCGCCGCCAAGGCGTTCGGCAACCCGGTCGGAGGCTTCGTTGCCGATGCGCACCAGACTGATAATCCGTGGCGCGCGTAACTTGCACCAGGCGAATTCGAGCACCGCATTGCCTGCTTCGGTGGCATAGCCCTGGTGGCGATATTCCGGCTTGAGCATCCAGCCAAGTTCCAGCTCGGGCCAGCCCTCGGGATACATCAGCCCGACGCGGCCGATGAATTCGCCGGTGGATTTCAATTCCAGCGCCCACATGCCATAGCCGCGCAATTGCCAGTGTCCCAGCAACATGGCCAGCGAGCGCCATGCGTGGCTGCGATCCAGCGGCTGGCCGTCACCGATCCAGCGCGTGCTGGCCGGGTCGGCGAGCATGGCGGCGTAGTCGTCGAAATGCCGGTCGGTCAGGGCGGTCAGACGCAGGCGGGTGGTTTCGAGAATAGGGATATCGAGCATCACGGCATCAGCTGATTTGGGCGGCCCTGAGTCACAGGCTGCCTAGCAATTTGGAGAGCGTACGAGTGCTTAGGGCCAAGCTTTCGGACCATGGCAAGCCGATGATTCTCTCACCTGTCGCCGTATCGACAAAATCCTCCTGCTGTCCGGGGGGCAGCAGGTGGCGGTAATCCACGGTGATTTCAGTACCTTGCGGCAGGTTGCGCAGGGCGAACACAAAGCCCAGATGCCATAGGCCGGTGGGCTCAAAGCTGTGATTGATAAAGCATTCGTCCGGCCAGTCAGGCGAAACCGTGTAACGGTCTTCGAACCAGCGGGCACTGGCATAGAGCTGGGTTTTCAGCTCGGGTGAACTGCTGAGCTCGTCGTAGCGCCAGGTCTTGTCGATCGCATCCGGGGCCGTGACGATACGCCCGATGGCGATATCTTCCTCTAGAAACAAGCCCTTGCCTGCGCCCTCAATGGAGGAGGGGGCGATGCGGTAACGCGGAAGAATCATGGCAGCGCGGACGGTTTGAGAGGCGCGGAGTGTAGCGCAACCAGCGGAGCCCGCCAGGGCCTCGCCAGCGACACCTTTTTACCCCTGGCTAATCTCGTGGCTACGGCTGATGACGAACAGCATGACTAAGTATCGAAAGATGGCGCATGAGTGTTTTCTCGACAGTGATCGGTACGAGGCTGGAGCAGACCCACACCGCGATCGCGCATCCTGTGGCAACCGGCGCCTGGATGGAGATAACCGCTAGGGCTAGGAGAATAGTCGGCACCGTGCTCATCCACTGGGTGCCCTGGCACTGACGCGTATCTTCTCGATCGATCCGGGGCCACCGTCGCTGTCCCATCAATCGCGCTACAGCGTTGTAGATCTGATCCATAGCGCGCGTATAGCGCGTGATCACGATGTTGCCGGCGTTTGAGTGGTATGGGGTAGAGCAGCATCGGCGGAACCCGCCAGGGCTCCGCCGATGGTCCTTTATGTTGCCGCAGCTTATTCCCCAGCGGCTTGTTTGGTCTTGCTCTTGGCCGGGCTGGCGGTTTCGGCGGCTACTTCGTCGCTGAGCAGGACAGAGCTGCGAATGCGTTCCAGCGTGGCCTCGCCGATGCCTTTGACTTGGATCAGGTCATCGACACTTTTGAAGGGGCCGTGCTCGTCGCGCCAGGCAACGATGGCCTTGGCTTTGGAGGGGCCGATACCGTCCAGCGACTGGGCGATGGTTTCGGCATTGGCCTTGTTGACGTTGACGGGTGTGGCGGCGAAAGCGGGCAGGGCGAGGGCTAGTGCGAAGGCCCATGCGGCAAGTTTGCGAAACATGATGTTTCCCTCTTGAGATGTGGTTACGGCCTTCCTTAGGCCGTGAATTGACTATGCCTGCCTGCTTTCGCAGGTGCAGTCAGCCGAGTGCTTGCGCTCAGTACGGGCGAGGCCCATGAGGTTGTCGGTTGCCCCCTACGCGTTGTCAGCGATGGCGAGCGCTGTGAGGGTCGCTGATACAATGCGCGCTTCCCCCGATCTACAGGAGTCGCCCCTTGGATACCGCCCGCCTTACCCGTTTTGTCAGCGGCCTTTGGGACGACGAGATCGTGCCGCAGCTGGTCGAATACATCCGTATTCCCAACAAGTCGCCGATGTTCGATGCCAAGTGGGTCGAGCACGGTTATATGGACGCGGCCGTCAAGCTGATGGAAACCTGGGCGCGCTCCAAGCTCTCCGCCTTGCCGGGTGCCACACTCGAAGTGGTGCGATTGGAAGGGCGTACGCCGCTTATCTATATCGAGGTTCCGGGCAGCAGTGATGACACTGTCGTGCTCTATGGGCATCTGGACAAACAGCCCGAGATGACCGGTTGGGCCGAAGGCCTGGGCCCGTGGACCCCGGTAATCAAGGGCGACAAGTTGTATGGCCGCGGCGGTGCCGACGACGGCTACGCCATCTTCGGTTCGCTGGCTGCCTTGCTGGCCCTGCGCGAGCAAGGCGTACCGCATGCGCGCTGCGTGGTGCTGATCGAAGCCTGCGAAGAATCCGGCAGCTACGACTTGCCGTATTACGTCGATCATTTGGCCGCGCGCATTGGCAACCCATCGCTGGTGGTGTGTCTGGATTCGGGTTGCGGCAACTACGACCAGCTATGGCTGACCACCTCTTTGCGCGGCATGACTGGCGGCGAGCTGACCGTGCAGGTGCTGGAAGAGGGCGTGCATTCCGGCGATGCCTCCGGGGTGGTGCCGTCCAGCTTCCGCATCCTGCGAGAGCTGCTTTCGCGCCTGGAAGATCCCGAGACCGGCACGATCAAGCCGCAAGAGCTTTATGTTGAGATTCCGCCGCAGCGCATCGAGCAAGCCAAGCGTTCGGCCGAGGTGTTGGGGACGGCGGTGTATGACAAATTTCCCTTTGTCGAGGGCATGCACCCGACCACCGATAACCTGACCGAACTGGTGCTCAACCGCTCCTGGCGGCCGCAGTTGGCGGTGACCGGCGTGGACGGCATGCCGCCGCTGGAAAGTGCCGGTAACGTGCTGCGCCCGAAGACCTCGGTGAAGCTCAGCTTGCGCGTGCCGCCGACGCTTTCCGGGGCCAAGGCCGGTCAGCTGGTAAAGGCGCTGCTGGAGAAAGACCCACCGTATGGCGCCAAGGTCAGCTTCAAGCTGGAGAAAGATGGCAGCGGCTGGAATGCACCGCAGTTGTCGCCGTGGCTGGAGGAGGCGGTAGCCGAGGCCTCGAAGCATTATTTCGGTGCGCCTGCCGTCTACATGGGCGAGGGCGGCAGCATCCCGTTCATGGGCATGCTGGGCGAGAAATTTCCGCAGGCGCAGTTCCTGATTACCGGCGTGCTCGGTCCGCACTCCACTGCGCATGGCCCGAATGAGTTCTTGCATATCCCCACCGGCAAGAAAGTAAGCATGGTGGTGGCCGAAGTGGTTGCCCGACATTACCAGCAGGCTGCCAAGGGCTGAGCCTGCGCGTATCGCGATAACGCCCGGCCATCCTGCTGGCATGCCAGGCCGGGATGGCCGGCAGTAGGGATGGCTGTCCGCAAAGGCGGCCGATCCAGGTGTGCGCTCCCCAGGCATGCCCTCGATGTGATCCTGGCGAAAGCTTGCCGCCTCATGCTCGGCTTTCGTTAGCTCACCGGACGACGGCGTATAGCCCATCGGTGCCCACCGATCAGGCCTCCCCAGAAGGGACGCTGTCTCCCGTCATCACCACGGCGATGCCATGACCCAAGCTTCCAGCGACTTCCCCTATCTAGCCTCCCATTGGTCGACGATTCGCCAGCGTGTAGACGCGGCTTGCCGCGAAGCGGGGCGCGATCCCGCCGAGGTAAGCATCCTGCCGGTCAGCAAGACCTTTGGCCCCGAGGTGATTCGCGCGGCCGTAGCGCTGGGGCTGCATCGCTTTGGCGAGAACAAGGTGCAGGAGATTCGCGACAAGGCCGGACCCTTGGCCGATTGCGGCATCGACTGGGTGATGATCGGTCATTTGCAGACCAACAAAACCAAGGATGTGGCGCGGTTGGCTAGCGAAGTGCAGTCGCTGGACCGCCCCGAGCTGGCCGAAGCATTGCATCGCCGCCTACAGATCGAGGGCCGGGTGATCGACGTGCTGGTGCAGGTAAAGACCTCGCGCGAGGAGAGCAAGTACGGCTTGCCGCCAGAGCAGCTGCCGGACTTTCTGGACATGCTGCGTGGCTACGACACGATGCGGGTGCGCGGTCTGATGACACTGGCGATCCATTCCAGCGATCCGCAGGAGGTACGGGCATGCTTCCGGCTACTGCGCGAGCTGCGTGCCCAGGCAAATGCCCAGGGTCATGATTTAAAACGACTTTCCATGGGGATGAGCGGTGATTTTCCGCTGGCTATCGCCGAGGGGGCGACCGAAGTGCGTATCGGCACCGCGATCTTTGGCAGCCGCCCCTATCCGGACGACTATTACTGGCCTGAAATAACTAAATAGTTCACTAAACATTTGAAAATGTGGTTGCGGAAGTAACATTTCTTTTCTGTTCATGGAGTTAGCCCCAAGCATCAGGCGTGCCAGATTTCGAAACGCTGGGGTTTAGTTAACCCCAATCGAACATACCGCCCGGCTTGCTTTGATAACTTCACCCCTTCATCACGCGGTCGACTGCAATGCAGGAGCAGTGCAGCGACTCAATTTGTGAACCGCGCCGGGGGTTTCCTGCATGCCAACAAAGCGTTTGACCGTACTCTCTGTGCTTGCCGTTGCAGCGCTCAGCTCCGGCTCGATTTTCGCTCAGACCAGCATGGTCGCGTCGCAGGGGGCTGTCGGCACCATCACCGCTCCCCACTTACTTTCCCAGTTTCCGATCCTCGCGCCAGCACCCATGCTGGCGCAGTCCGTTTTGCCGACCCAATTAACTGCGCAAGCACCTGCTGCTGCACAGGCATCTGCGATTGAAGGCACGCCGACGCTGCACATGGCCGGCGAGTCGGCCCCGCTGGCTGATGTCAGTGACGTTGGCGATGACGGCGACGACAGCGCCATCAACAACTCCGCCGATTTGCACAAAACGCTGATCGGCCTGGCGATGAAGCTGCGTGACATCCGTTATGTGCGCGGTGGCCGCGATCCCTCGACCGGCTTCGATTGCAGCGGCTTTGTTCGTTACGTCTTCGCGCATGCCATCGGTCTGGAGCTGCCGTCCAATTCCGCCTCGCAGTTCCTCGCCGGCCTCAAGGTCAATCGCGCTGAAATGCAGCCGGGCGACTTGGTGTTTTTCCGCACCGCCGGTCGTCGTGGCAAGGGCCGCATTTCGCATGTCGGTATCTACATCGACCACGGTCAATTCATCCACTCACCGTCGCGCGGCAAGGCTGTGCGGGTAGACAATCTGGATGAAAGCTATTGGGCCAAGCGTTTCGCCGGCGCCAAGCGCCCCGGCGGCATGGCGGTCGCACAGCGCGGCTGATCACTCCCAATTTCCGCAGTCCAAAGCCGCCCTCGGGCGGCTTTTTTTTATGTCCAACATTTCTGATGCGAGTTGTCTGCTTCGCGGGTTTTGGTGGTGAGGGCCGCGGTCGCGCGGGGCGTGGCTTGCACTGCGGCCGTTTGCCACTGCAAGTTTTTGCGATGTGCGTGCCATGATCCCTAGGTCTTTACAGACCCAGGGGCTGGACAATACGCACGGGCACGCTTAATCGAGTAACCGCATGGCTGGCGCTGTTGGCGATCTGGTTGACGGTGATTGCGCCCGTGGTATCGCGTGCACTGCCGAGTTCGGATTCGCCCGATCTCGGCGCATGGTGCATGGGGCACGAGGGTTTAAGCGACAAGCATGCATCGCCATCGTCGCCGGTATCTCATCCACACGATGCCGATCACTGGGAGCGTTGTGGCTACTGCAGCCTTTTCAGCCACAGCCCGACACTGAGCTTCACGCCATCGTCGCTGCTGTTGCCGGCACCGTCTCTGTGGCTGTCGGTGTGGCTGCCGACACAACCCGCGGTGGCCGCGCGCCCGTTGTTTGACGCGGCTCCGCGCGGGCCTCCGGCGATCTCGCTGAGCTGATCCATCTCCCGGCACCTGACTGGCCAACGGCCACGCTCGGTGCGTGTCAGAACAACGAGGAACCCCCATGTACTATCTCCATTCCCGGCGCGCGGCTGCGCGCTCGCGGATGCGTAAACGCGTGTCCGTTTTAACCGCTGCTTACGTCGCTTCCTGGCATCCATCGCAGGGTTCGCGCTGGATCGCCCTCAGTGCCTTGGGCTTGATCAGCCCCTGGGCGCTTGCCACTGACGATAAGCCTGGCCAGACGCTGCCGCCGATCGTGGTCACCGCGACGATGCAGGACAGTCCGCTTACGGTGATCACCGATCCCAAGGCGCCACGTCAGCCGGTACCCGCCAGCGATGGCGCGGATTTTCTCAAAAGCATCCCGGGCTTTGCGGTGATTCGCAAAGGCGGCAGCAATGGCGATCCGTTGCTGCGCGGTATGGCCGGGTCACGCCTCAACATCCTGATTGACGGTGGACAGATCGGTGGCGGTTGTCCGTCACGGATGGACCCGCCAACGGCTTACATCTCGCCATCGCTGTTCGACAAAGTCACCATCATCAAGGGGCCGCAGACGGTGCTGTATGGCCCCGGCAATTCGGCTGGCACGATTTTGTTCGAGCGCGAATTCAGTCGCTATGCGCAGCCTGCATGGTCGTTCAATGGCAGTGTGCTCGGCGGTTCCTGGGGGCGTAACGATCAACAGTTCGATCTGCATGCCGGTACTCCGGACGTCTATCTCGCAGTAAGCGGTAACCATACCCAATCGCAGGACTACGAAGATGGCGACGGCCGCCGCGTGCATTCTTCTTATGATCGCTGGAACACCGACATCACGCTGGGCTGGACACCCAATGACGACACCCGGCTGGAACTGACCGTAGGCAAGGGCGATGGCCAGGCTGCTTATGCATTCAGCGGTATGGATGGGGCGAAGTTTCTGCGCGAAAGCGTCGCACTGAAGTTTGAGCAGCGTCATTTGACGCCGGTGTTCGACAAGCTTGAAGCGCAGGTTTATTACAACTACGCCAATCACGTGATGGACAACTACACCCTGCGTCGCCCCGACCCCGACAGCATGATGCCGATGGCGATGGCCAGCGACTTGGATCGCAAAACCGTCGGCGGCCGCGTGGCAGCGACCTGTTTGTGGGGCAATGCGTGGCAGTGGGTGGTCGGCGCCGATGCCAGCAGCAATGTGCATACCGGTCGTAATGGCGGCCCGCCAGGCAACCGGATGTACTACGGCGATCAGCCACGGGTACGCGATGCACGTATCGGCAGCGTCGGCCTGTTCGAAGAACTGCGCTGGACGATGGCGCAGCATCAACGGTTGATTTCCGGCTTGCGCGTAGACCGCGCACAAGCTCGCGGCTACGGTCTGGCGATGGCGTCGATGACTGACAGCATGGGCGGTATGAACCATGGCATGGGGATGCCGGCGCCGCGTACGGTCGACGCCAGCCGTGCGGCGGTACTGCCGTCCGGTTTTGTACGTTACGAGCAGGATCTCAGTGGCACGCCGGCGACCTTTTATGCCGGCATCGGGCATGTGCAGCGCTTTCCCGATTACTGGGAGTTGGTGGGTCAGCATGCGACCAAGTCACAGGCGGCGTTCTCTGCACTCAAGCCGGAAAAAACCACCCAGCTCGATATCGGCCTGCAGTACGACGATCAACAGCTGAAAGCGTGGGTCTCCGCCTACTACGGCGTGGTCAGCAATTTCATCATGCTCAATTACGGTCAAGGCATGATGGCGCGCAGCTATGCCAGCAATATCAATGCGCGCATTGCCGGTGGCGAAGCCGGTGCCAGCTATGCCTTCAGCAAACGCTGGCAGGGCGACGCCACTCTGGCCTATGCCTGGGGTGAGAACCGTAGCCAGCACCGACCCCTGCCGCAACAACCGCCGCTGGAATTACGCCTTGGCCTGACCTACGACACCGGCAACTGGTCGGCCGGTGCGTTGTGGCGCCTGGCCTCGGCACAGCATCGCTACGCCTTGGGCCAGGGCAATATCATCGGCCAGGATCTGGGCCCGACGAATGGTTTTGGCGTGTTCGCGCTGAATGCCGGATACCGTCTCAGCGAGCACCTGACCTTGAGTGCCGGTATCGACAATGTGTTCAACAAAACCTATGCCGAGCACGTCAATGCCGCTAACGCCGAGCTGGCCGGTTACGTCAATACGGTGCGCGTCAATGAGCCAGGCCGCACCGCATGGGCCAAGCTACAGCTGAAGTTGTAATGCCGCGATGTTGATCGGCGCGCTGCCCCTTGCGCTAAGGCAGGGGCAGCGATTTGGCCTTCTATATCAATCGGCGCCAAGTCGCTGTAGCTCATCCGATTCAACGATGCGCACACCAGGCGCATCCTCTTGTGACAATCGCCACAACGCGTTGGCCACCGTGCTCGCCTCGATGCCGCTCCAGCGCTTGGGCAGCAGGCGTGAAAGCAGGCCGAGTCGATCGGCGAGCCTCGGCTTCGCCCGGCCGAGCAATAGCGACGGTCGCACAATGGTTAGTTGCGGCCAGCCTTGTTGTTGCAGCGCTTGTTCAATCTCGCCCTTGACGCGGTTATAAAACACCCGCGATTGCGGATCGGCGCCCAGTGAGCTGACCAACAAATAATGCCGCGCACCCAGGGTCAGCGCCTGCTTGCCCAAGGCCAGCGGAAGCTCGTAGTCGACCATGCGAAACGCCTCGCGCGAGCCGGCCTGGTGAATGGTGGTGCCAAGGCAGCAGAACACCGTGTCGACCGTGCCGCGCAGTTGCGGCAGCAGACGGCTGAGTACGCCGACGGGATTCTCCAGCTGCGGCTGTGCCGGTAGCGCACGCCGTGTCGGCGCCAGCACCTGCGGTGCCGTGACATCGTCGAACAACCGCTGCAACAGATGGCTGCCGGTCAGGCCTGTGGCGCCGGCAAGCAAGACGTGGCGTGGTGTAGTGCTCATACGGTCGGTCACTCCGGCGATGGCCTCGATGCACGCCGGGGCCAGGACAGCACGATAGCGCGTCAGGCACCGCGGGAGTTACCGCAAGGGATTGCGTCGATGTTTTCCTTCAGGAATTGGCTGCAGGGCAGCTGCGTGCCGGTATCAACACTGGATCGGTGCATGCCTGGCCATACGGGTATGGCGCAACGGGCTGCAGCCTCCATCCTCCCCCTCAAAACCGGAGAGGGAGGATGGGTTTCTTGATTAAAAACTCCGCTCGCCGCGCACCCATACGTTGCGCACCACCGGCAGGTCTTGCACGGCGCGCATGCGCACCAGGTCGGCGCGATAGCCGGGCTTGATATGCCCACGATCCTGAAAGCCCAATGCCAGTGCCGGATTGCCGGCCACCGTCGCCATCGCGCGAGGCATCGACCAGCCCGCCTGGGTATGCAGCATCAGGGCGCCGTGCAGCAGGCTGGCGGGCACGTAGTCGGACGACAGCATGTCGAGGCGGTCGGTATGGGCCAGCTCCATCGCGGCCACGTTGCCAGAATGCGAACCGCCGCGAACCACGTTGGGCGCGCCCATCACCGTCGTCAGGCCGAGCTTGCGCGCGGCTTCGGCAGCTTCGTGCGTGGTCGGAAATTCAGAGATGCTGACGCCGATGCGATGGGCATGCTCCACCTGCTGTGTATCGGTGTCGTCGTGACTGGCCAGCACAATGTCCTTTTTGCTTTTCGCCATGGCCAGTACGGCGCTTTCGTGGCGCGAGCTATAAGTGGCTTGCTGGTCGACGCGGCGGCTGACGACGTCGTTGAACTCGTCCTCGCTCCAGCTCTTGCGGTTCTTGCTGTAGTACTTGCGGTATTGCTGGATATCGCGGTACTGCCGCTGGCCCGGGGTGTGATCCATCAGCGACAGCAGCCGCACACTGTTGTGATTCATCAGCGGTTCGAGGGCTTCGAGCAGGCGCGGATAAGCCAGCTCGCAACGCAGGTGGATCCAATGGTCGGCGCGCAGTGCACCGCTGGCCTGGCCGGCGAGAATGGCATCGTAAGTGCCGCGCAGGGTTTCGATGCGTACGCTTTCTTCTTCCAGGTCGCCCACCGACAAGGCATCGAAAACGGTGGTAATACCGGCGGCGACGACTTGCGCGTCATGGGTAAGCACTGCCGGTAGCGCCGGCCAGATCACGCCGGCGCGCGGCATCAGGTGTTTTTCGAGGTTATCGGTGTGCAGCTCAATCAGGCCGGGGACGACGAAATCGCCTTCGCAGTCGATGGCGCCGGGCGCCTGGGTCGGGCCTTCATCGATCAGCCGGATGACGCCATTGCGGGCGATCAAGGTGCCGTGCAGCACGCTGTCTTCGAGCACGATGTTGGCGTTGGTGAGAACGAGGTCAGTCATGGCTTCATCATCTCTAAGGGCTGCATGTCTAAAGTATTCGGGCGGTGTTGCAGGGGCGCGTCGGCCAGCGGCCCCATCGGGAACAGGCGCGTGGCCACGCGGTCACGCATGTCTTCGTCATGAAAGATGCCGAGCACGGCGGAGCCGGCGTTGCGCGCTTCTTCCAGCAACTGGGCGACCACGGCGCGGTTATCCGCATCCAGCGAGGCGGTGGGTTCGTCCAGCAGCAGCAACGGGCGGCGCACGATCAGCCCGCGCGCAATATTCACGCGCTGCTGTTCGCCGCCGGAGAAGGTGCCCGGCGGCAAGCGCCAAAGCCGTTCGGGAACATTGAGCCGATGCAGCAAGGCGCCGGCCTGTTGCTGCGCTTCGGCGCTGGATGCGCCACTTTCCAGCAGCGGCTCGGCGACGATGTCCAGGGTTGGTACGCGCGGGATAACGCGTAGAAACTGGCTGACATAACCCAGCGTGCGCCGACGCACGTCGAGCACTTCATGCGGCGATGCCTGGGCCAGATCCAGCCAGTCGCCATCGTGGCGTACTCGCACCGCGCCAAAGCTGGGGCGATAGTTGGCATAGATCACCCGCAGCAAGGTGCTTTTGCCCGCACCGGACGGGCCGGAGAGCACCACGCATTCGCCGGCGTGCACATCGAGATCGAGCGCTTCGAGCACGTTCAGGCGTGCGCCGTGCTGATGATGCAATTCGAAGCATTTGGCCAGGCCGCGAAGTTGCAGCATGCACGGCTGCGTTGAAGTAGCGTTATTCATGGGGGCATTAATCATGTGGCTGGCGGTCATGTGGTCAGCACCGATGAAACAAGCAGTTGGGTATAGGGATGCTGCGGGTCGTCGAGAATCTGGTCGGTGAGCCCGGTTTCCACCACCCGGCCGCCTTGCATGACGATGGTGCGCGCAGCGAGCAGGCGGGCCACGGCAAGATCATGCGTGACCATCACCGCGGCCAGCCCCAGCTCGTTCACCAGTCGTCGCAGCAAGTCGAGGATGCGCGCCTGCACTGAGACATCGAGGCCGGCGGTAGGTTCGTCCATGAAAACCAGCCGCGGCTGAGTGACCAGGGTGCGGGCAATTTGCAGGCGTTGCTGCATGCCGCCGGAAAAGCTGGTCGGCGCATCGTCGATGCGTGCCGGGTCGATTTCCACGCGCTCCAGCCAGCCCTTGGCGATCTCGCGCAGGCGGCCGTAGTCGCGCATGCCCAGCGCCATCAGGCGCTCAGCGACGTTGGCGCCGGCGCTGACATTGAGGCGCAGGCCATCGCGCGGGTTCTGCGTGACGAAACCCCATTCTTCGCGTGCCAGGCGGCGGCGGTCGGCTTCGCTCAAGGCGTCGATATCCAGCCAGCGGGCATCGCGTTGGCGATAGCGCACCGTGCCCGAGGTCGGCTCTAATTGCGCGGCGACGGTATTGAGCAGGGTCGATTTGCCCGAGCCCGATTCACCGACGATGCATAGCAGCTCGCCCGGATGCAGATCAAAGCTGACGTCCTGGCAGCCCAT
>NZ_JAPDPE010000122.1 GCF_026283955.1 Dyella silvatica
TAGACGGGCATGCGCCGCGTCCGCCGCTACAAACGGATCGGCAATAAATCGCTCCTGGGTCAGGCCAGGCAGGTTCAAATAGCCAAGCGCCACGCCGGCGCCGCCGATATAGAGTTCGCCGCTGACGCCGATCGGCACCGGCTGCAGATAGCGGTCCAATAGATAGATGCGGGTCTGCCCGATGGGCCGGCCAATCGGAATGCTGCGGCCCGGGACAACCTGGGTGATGTCGTAGGTCGCCGCGAACGTGGTGGTTTCGGTCGGGCCATAGCCGTTGATCAAGCGCTGCGGCGGATGGCTGTGCAAAACCTGGCCGATGATGTGCGGGTCCAGCGCATCGCCACCCACGATCAAGGCGCGCAACTGGGAAATGGCACTACCCAAAGCCTGCGCGTATTGATTGAACAGCCCCACGGTCATCCACATGCCGTTGATTTGCTGCTTGCGGATAAGCGCGGCCAACTTGGCCGGCAGCAGCAGGTCGTCCTGGCCGACGATGACAATCGCCGCGCCGGTTTGCAGCGGCACCCAGATTTCCAGGGTGCTGGCGTCGAAGGCCGGGTTGGCGGCGCAGGCGAATCGATCGCCCGGCTGTAAATCGAGATAGCCATTGTCGATCGCCAGACGCTCGATCGCGCGATGGGGAATTTGCACACCCTTGGACTGCCCGGTCGAGCCCGAGGTGTACATGATGTAGGCGCAAGCCGAACCGTCGAGGGCCGTTGCCAGGTCATGTTCGGGCTGCCCTGCCAGCTCGTTGCGGGTCGGCGCCAGGTCAAGCTCTACGCGGTCGACGCCATCAGGCACGGCGATGCCGCTGCGTGTGACGACGCAGCGTGCGGCGCAGTCCGCAAGCATGTGCGCCTGGCGCTCCATGGGCAGCACCGCATCCAGCGGGACATACGCCGCGCCGGCCTTGACGATGGCAAGCTCGGCCATGATCAGATCAAAGCTGCGCGGCAAGGCGATCGCTACCGTATCGCCGTCGCGCACGCCGCGCGTGCGCAGCACATGCGCTAACTGATTAGCCTGCCGGTTAAGTTGCTCGTAGCTAGATGCCTGCTCGCCATCGATGACGGCGATGGCCTGCGGCATGCGCTGCGCCAGGCGTTCGAAGCGTTGATGGATGCACAGCGTGCCCGGCGCCGACGAGCGAGCTGCCGGCGGCTCTTGCGGCGCAGTCGAAGCGGCATGGTTGAAGCCGACAATCAACTGCTGACGTTCGGCTTCGCCCAGCAGCGGTAGCTTGCCGACGGCCTGGCCCGGCTCGCTGACGATGGCGTGCAGCAGGTTGCTGAAATGTCCGGCCATACGCTCGATCGTGGCCGCCTCGAACAAATCGGTGTTGTATTCGATGCAGCCCTGTAGACCTTGCTGGCCCTCGGTCAGGGTCATGGTGATATCGAACTTGGCCGTGCTGCTTTCGCTGTCCAGCAGTTTCATCGACAAACCCGGCAAGCTGAGTTCGTCCATCGGCGTGTTCTGCAGTACCAGCATCACCTGGAACAGCGGCGTATAGCTGGTATGCCGCTCCGGCTGCAGCGCTTCGACCAGTTGCACGAATGGCACATCCTGGTGCGCATACGCAGCCAGCGTGTGCTGGCGCACTTGTTGCAGCAGCTCGTTGAAGTCGAGCGCCAGATCCACCTGTGTGCGCAGTACCAGGGTGTTGACGAAGAAACCGATCAGCGGCTCGATCTCGGCACGGTTGCGGTTGGCGATCGGCGTGCCGATGCAGATATCGCTTTGCCCCGAATACCGCGCCAACAGCACATTGAAAGCCGCCGCCAGCGTCATAAACAAAGTGCTTTGCGTCTGCCGGCCAAGCGCCTGCATCGCGGCCACCAGGGCTGGCGGCAGCACGAACGACAGCGTCGCGCCGCCATGGCTAGGCAGCGCCGGCCGTGGCCGGTCGGTGGGCAGCATCAGCAAGCTCGGGCTATCGGCCAACTGCTGTTTCCAGTAACTCAGCTGCTGTTGCAGCAGCTCGCCACTCAGCCATTGCCGCTGCCAGTGCGCAAAGTCGGCGTACTGAATCGGCAGCTCGGGCAAGGGCGACGGCAGGCCTTGCATAAAGGCCCGGTACAGGGCGGCCACTTCGCGCACCACGACGCCCATCGACCAACCGTCCGAGACGATGTGGTGAATGGTCAGCAGCAACACATGCTCGGTCTCGGCCAGCCGGATCAAGCGGAAGCGGATCAGCGGGCCAGAGGCCAGATCGAAAGGCTGGTTCGCCTCGTCTCGCAGTTGCTGGTGCGCCTGTGCCTCGCGCTGTTCGGCGGGCAAGTGGCTTAGATCGGTAAGCTGAAGCGCCAACCGCGATGCCGCTGCGACGACCTGCACGGGCTCATCGTTCACCACTACAAACGAGGTGCGCAAGGCCTCATGCCGGCGCACGATTTCATTCAGCGTGCGAGCCAGCGCATCCACCTCGAGCTGGCCGCTCAGGCGCACCGCCGCCGGAATGTTGTAAACCTCGCGTCGCGATTCGTATTGATCGAGAAACCACAGGCGTTGCTGGGCAAATGACAAGGACAACGGCGCGTCGCTCAACCTAGGCTGGATCGCCAGGGCCGCGGCCGCTTCGCCCGGTGTTGTCGCGGCCGGATCGATTCGCGCCATGCTTTGCATCAGCGACGCGATGGTCGGCGTTTCGAAGATCGCGTTCAGCGGCAGCTCGACCCCGAACTCGCGGCGAATCCTCGAAGCCAGTTGCGTTGCCAGCAGCGAGTGCCCACCCAATTCGAAGAAGTCATCGTCGATGTCCAGCGACGGGCGTCCGAACAGCTCTTGCCAGATCTGCAGCATGCTTTGTTCGCGGCTGGCCGCGCTCGACCCTGGCAGGTTCGACGGCGCCATGCCGGTTGGCGCGGACGCCGCCGAAGCCTCGCCTCGAACCAGGCTTGGGCCGGCGCCGGCGAGCGCATCCGGCAGGTCTGGATAGCGCACATCGGTCCAGTAGCGCTCTCGTGCAAATGGGTAGGTGGGCAGGCTGATGCGGCTGGGCCGGCGCATGCCGCCGCCGGCCCCATACAAGCTGTTCCAGTCGAAGCTGAAGCCCTTGACCCACAAGTCGAGCAGCTTGCCGAATTTGCCCTTGGCGACCCAGGCCTGCACGGTGAGATTCATGTCCTCGTCGTCGGCCAGCATCGACAAGGCGCTGCGTTTGGCCTGGCCGCGATAAACGCCGTCGACGTCGCTACGGCCGGCCACCACCGCGGTCAGTTTCAGCCGCAAATCATCAAGCGATTCGACCAGCAACGCCAACCGCTCTTCCATCGCTTCGCGGCCAACCTGCAAGGTGTAAGCCAGGTTGACCAGGCTTAGCTCGGCGCTGATGCGCTCCGCAGCCAACACCTTCAATAGCCGCTGCGCCTGTTCCTGCAGCCGAGCCTGATCGCGCGCCGACAACACCACCATAAACGGGCCATGGCTGGCTGGCGCGGCCGCCGAATCAGCGGCCGGCGGCGCGATATATTCCTCGATCACCACATGGGCATTGGCGCCACCGGCGCCGAAGGAGGACACCCCGGCAATTCGCGGAAGCTCGCGTCGCTGCCCGTCCGGCCCGAACAGCGGACGCGGCCAGGCGGCCAAATGCTGCTGCAGCACAAAGGGCGTGTCGGCGAATTTGATATTCGGGTTAAGCGTGCCGGCATGCAGGCTCGGCGCCAGGGCCTGGTGCTTGAGCTGCATCAATACCTTGCTGATACCGACAAAGCCACTGGCGCTTTCGCTGTGGCCGACATTCGACTTGGCCGAGCCAATGGCGCAGAACTGGGTGTCCTGGGTCCACTGGCGAAACGCCTTGGACAGCCCGGCGATTTCGATCGGATCGCCCAGATGGCTGCCGGTGCCTTGCGCTTCTACATAACTGACCGCGCGCGCATCGACGCCGGCGCGCTGCAGCGCATCGGTGACCAGCTGGGCCTGCATATTCGGGCTGGGCACCATGTAACTGTTCGTCCGACCGCCCGAATTGATCGCACTACCCTTGATCACGCCATAGATATGGTCACCGTCGGCCACCGCGCGATGCAGCGGCTTGAGCACCAGCGCCCCGACCGCCTCGCTATCGACGAAGCCGTCGCCGTCAGCGGCAAACGACTTGCACTGGTCGCCGCTGGACAGCATCGCCATCGACGACAAGTCGATCAGATGGGCCGGCGCGACGATCAGGTTGACACCGCCGGCAATGGCGACTTCGCTATCGCCGCTGCGCAAGCTTTCAATCGCCAGATGCACCGCCGTCAGCGAGGACGAGCACGCGGTATCGACCGCCATGCTGGGCCCCCGGAAATTGAACCAGTAGGAAACCCGATTGGCGATCGACCAGAAACGCACACCGGTGGCGTAGTTCTCGTTCATCACGCCGACAAACAGGCCGATCTTGCGGTGCTGGCTCAGGCTTGCCGGGGTGTAGCCGGCATCTTCGATACTGGCGTGCACTTCTTGCATGAACAGCCGCTCTTGCGGACCGATTAACTGGGCTTCGCGCGGCGTGATGTTGAAGAACAGGCGGTCAAAGCAATCCACGTCATCCAGCAGGCCCGCCCACTTGCTATAGGTCTTGCCCGGTTGATGCTTTTGCGCGTCGAAATATCTGCTGTTATCCCAACGTTCGGGCGGCACTTCGGCAATGCAGTTGCGTCCTGCCGCCAGGTTTTCCCAGAACTGATCGACATCGGCCGCACCGGGGTAGCGACCGGACAAGCCGACGATGGCCACGTCGAAGCGCGGCGCGATAGCCGGCGCGCTGACCATCGTGGGTTGCGCCGCGGACAGGCCGGCAAGCGGCTGGATCCGGCTGGCGCCACCCGACGCGGCACGCGGCGATGCCGCGCTGATGGTGTGCGTCGCAGTGTGCAAAGGTGAGGCGCCTGTCGCAGCGGCAACGGCATGCAGCGGAACGTCGCTGATCGGCAACGGCGGCACAACGGCGGCATCCAGGCCGGTCCAGCGCTTCAAGCCCTCGATGTCGGTTTGCATGAAATGCTCGACCAGGCTGTCGATGTTCTGATGCTCGTAGAACAAGGTCATGCTGATGCTGTCGGCGCCGAACACATCGCGTAAAGCGTGGGTCAGCTCCATCACCAGGAAGGAGTCGATGCCGTAATGATCGAAATTGACGTTCGCCTCGATGGCCTCCGCCGACATCTTGATGTTCTTGCCGATCAGCTTCCGGAATTGCTGGATGCTTTTTTCGCGCAACAACACATGCACCGCAGGGCTCGCCTGCGCGACGACCGGCGCCTCGCCGGTTTCGCGGTTGCTGGATGGGGTAACGCCGGTTAAATCGTCCATCGCGGAAGTCGTCCGGTCAAAGTGGGTTTCGCGCGTCGGCTTGGGATCGAGCAGACGCATGCTGAATTGCTTGATGCGGACGCAGACCAGGCCGGTCGGGTCGCACAAATCGATATCGAGTTTCTGCACCGCGTCGGCGGCAGTGATGCCGGCGCTGTAGCGCACGATCGCCCACATCTGGCTTGTGCACGGCGCCAGGATGTCCAGCGTCTCCAGCGCAAACGGCAACGCCAGCGCGAGCTCGCCCCTGCCCGCCGCGGCCATCTGCAAACCGATCGATGCCTGCAAGGCGGCATCGAGCAGGCTGGGATGCAGCACATAGTGGTCCAGCGAAGAGGCCAGCGAAGCCGGCAAGCTGATCTGCGCCAAGACCTGGCCCTGGCCGACAAACACTTCGTCGAGGCCGCGGAAGCCCGGCCCATAGCGCAAGCCCTGCTGTTCGAACAGCGCACAACATTGCGCGGCGCCGAGATGTGCCGCCGCGCATTGCGTGCGCCAGGCAGCCAGATCGTGGCGTGCGCCCGGTTCGCTGGCGTCGGTGTCACGCACGATGCCTTGGCCGTAAACGGTGACCTCGTCCTCGGCATCACGGTAGATTTCGTAGCGGATCGTGCCGTCCTGCTGCGGATGCAACGCCAGATGCAAGGCGACTCCCGCCGCCCCGGCGACCACCGGTCGCGTCCACGCCACCTTGCTCAGTGACAGGCCGCCGTCTCGATGGCTTGCATCACGCACCGCGGCGAGCGCCATCTCAAGTTGCGCCACGCCCGGCAACACACGCTTATCCTGCACCTGATGATCGGCCAGGAAAAACTCTTCGCCATCGAAACCGCTGCTATACCGCTGCACCGACAGATCTGAGGTATTGCGATGTAGCAAGGGATGCAGCAGGTCACTGGCAGACGGTGTGGCTGTGGGTGCCGCCATCGGCGCTGAAACCCAATACCGCTCACGCGCGAACGGGTAGCTGGGCAAACTGATGCGGCGTGGCTTGTCGCTGCCATAGAACGCGTGCCAGTCCAGGCTCTGCCCTTTGACCCATTGCTTAAGCAGTGGCTCAAACTCGCCCTGCTCAGCCCAGGCCTGCATCGACTGGCTCAGTGCGTCATCGGCGGCGAGCCAGCTTGTCGCGCCCTTCAGCCGGGTCACCTGTCCACGATAAACATCGTTGGCGCCATGGTTGCCGGCAAGGAACCGCGCCAGCTTCTCGCGCAGTTCGGCCAGCGAACTGGCTATCACGCCCAAGCGTTCTTCCATCGGCTCGCGTCCGACCTGCAAGGTATAAGCCAGGTCGGCCAGATGAATCTCCAGCTCTGCCAGGGGCGTGCTGATAAAGGTCAGCAGCTGCTGTACCTGCTCGCGCAGCCGCGCATCATTGCGTGCCGACAACACCACCATGACCGGGCCCTTCGCCGCCGGAGCCGGCAGCGCCGTCGGGATATATTCCTCCAGTACCACATGCGCAGTCACGCCACCGAAGCCAAACGAGCTCACCCCGGCACGGCGCGGCAGCAGCTGGCCGTTGGCGTCGCGTACGGCCGTCCATTCGCGTGCCTGCTGCACCACATAGAACGGACTGTCTTGCAAGTTGATATACGAATTAAGGCTGTCGCTATGCAGGCTTTTCACCAGGGTCTTGTGCTTCATCTGCAGTAAGACCTTGATCACCCCCGCCACACCGGCGGCCAGTTCAAGATGGCCGATATTGGTCTTGACCGAGCCCAGGCCGCAGTGCTGCTCGGCCACCGCGCTATCGCCGCTGGTGGCGTATAACTCTTTGAATGCGGCCTTCAGTCCGTTGATTTCGACCGGATCGCCCAGCGGCGTGCCGGTGCCGTGCGCCTCGATATAAGTCACGCTGCGCGGATCGATACCGGCCTGCCGATGCGCCTGTCGCACTACCGCCGCTTGCGCGGTGGGATTGGGGGCGGTCAGTGAATTAGCACGGCCACCGTGGTTTTCCGCGGTGCCACGGACCAGGCCATAGATATGGTCGCCGTCGCGTTCGGCATCGGACAATTTTTTCAGCACCAGCATGGCGGCGCCTTCGCCGCGCACGTAGCCATTGGCCTCGCTGGAGAAGGTCTTGCAGCGGCCGTCCTCGCTCAGCATGCCGGCCTTGTTGAAACTGATATGCGCTTCCGGCGTCACGATAGTGTTTACGCCACCGACCACAGCGACGGATGATTCGCCGCTCTGAATTGCCGCCACGCCGCGCCGCAAAGCAATCAGCGAACTGGAGCACGCGGTTTCCACCGGCTCGCTGGGGCCATGCCAATTCAGCAGATAGCTGATGCGATTGGGGCCGACCGAAGGCACCCCGCCGGTCGAGGCATAAGCCTCACCGCCGAGATGGGCACGGTTGATCAGCGTGCCGTAGCCGGTCGCGCCGGTGCCGACATAAATCGCCGTATCGCTGCCCGACAGCGCCGGGCCGGCATAGCCGGCATCTTCCAGCGCCTTCCACACGTGCAGCATCATCAGGCGCTGCTGCGGGTCCATCAACTCGGCTTCTTTGGGCGAGATGCCGAAGAACATCGGGTCGAATTCATCGA
Source organism: Dyella silvatica (assembly GCF_026283955.1). Classification (GTDB taxonomy): domain Bacteria; phylum Pseudomonadota; class Gammaproteobacteria; order Xanthomonadales; family Rhodanobacteraceae; genus Dyella_C; species Dyella_C silvatica. Next base: position 7,863 of record NZ_JAPDPE010000122.1, read on the forward strand.
CGCCGTCGATAAAACCGCCCCAGCTGATGTTGCTCTTGTTTTGCTCGCGCGCCGGGTCGCCATACCAGGCACGCCAATCCCAGCGTTCAAGTGGAATCTCAGTGATGCAATCCTTGCCCTCGCGCAGATTGCGCCAGAACGCATCGATGTCCCGCGCCTGCGGAAACTGCCCGCTGATGCCGATGATGGCAACCGCCTCGTTGAGCGACTGACTGCGGCTGGTCACCGCGCTACGAAAACCGCTGCGGCCGCGCGCACGGCGGCGCTCGGACACCGGCGCTGCCAGCACGGGTGCCGCCGCGGCGGCTGGGGTAGTCGCCTGCGTAAACTGTGCTGCCAGCACGGCATGATGCTCACGCAGCAAATAGTCGGCCAGGCCGCCCAGTGTCGGATATTCGAAGAAGATCGTCGGCTTCAGCTCGATCCGATATTGCTGGTTCAGGGCGTTGCCGAATTCGGTCAGCGAGATCGAATCGAAACCGAATTCGCTCAAGCTGGTTTCGCCATCGATATCTTCCGGCTTGACCTTGATCAACGACGATACCAAGCCCACCAGCATCCGCTTTATTTTTTCCGGCAGTGAGCTATCGTCCTGGCTCGGCTGGGCCGCGCCGGTCATCGTGGCCGACGGCGCCACGGCGGTTTCTGGCGTCTGACCCAGGATCACCTGACGAATGCGCGCCGCATCGCCCGCCACCACCAGCAACTGATTCGCCCCACTCGCCAGCGCCTGGCGCAAGGCCAGCACGCCACGGTCCGTGGCCAGGGCATGCATGCCCAGTTGCTGCACCAACATGCTGCGCGTGGCGGCATCCACCCGCATGCCGCCTTCGTCCCACAGCGGCCAGTTCACCGACAGCGTGCGCCCGTGACGCTGGCCTTGTGCCACCTGCTCGGCGCGATGCTGCGCAAACGCGTCCATAAAGGCGTTCGCCGCCGCATAGTCGGCCTGGCCGATATTGCCGATCGCCCCAGCAATCGAGGAGAAACAGATAAAGCAGTCCAGCGCCATGCCACGACTGGCCTGGTCCAGATTCAGCGTGCCGGCTACCTTGGCGCTGAACACCTCGTGCAACTGCTGGCGCGTCTTTTTGACGATAAAGCTGTCGCGCACCACACCAGCGCTATGGATGATGCCGTCGAGGCTTTCGAACTCTTCCGGGATGCTGTGCACCAGTTGCGTCAAGGCCGCGGCATCGGCGACATCGACCGCGTGGTAACGCACCACCGCACCCAGGGCTTCCAGTTCGCGGATATGCGCCTGGATGCCTTCGTTCAACGCCGAGCGGCCGGTCAGGATCAGCACCGCATTGCGCGCCTGCTGCGCAATCTCGCGGGCGAAGATCAAGCCCAGCCCACCGGCGCCGCCGGTGATCAAGTACACGCCCTGGGCTTTCCACGGCGAAGCCGCCGCGCTCGCCGCGGTCTGCTCGACCCAGCCACTCACCTGGCGCACGCCGTCTACATAACGTATCTGCGCCGCCGCGCTGCCGCGGTTTTCCAGTACGGCCTGGGCCACATCCTGACCCGCCTCGATGCCGATCAGCTGGCCGACGATGCGCGGGTTTTCCAGCTGTGCCGTACGCAACATGCCGCCCAGCCCGGCCATGATCTGGCCGGCGCCCTGACGCGGCACTACCACCTGGATCAGCTGTTTGCCGCTTTGGCCGCCCAGCGACTGCAGCTGTTCCAGCAGGCTGCCGCCAGCATGCTCATAGCTCGATGCCAGATCTTGAGCCACCGGCAAGGGCAGACAGAGCACCTCTGGCAGCTGCGCCTGCAGGCGATCCGTGGCTTGCGCATCGAGGCCGCACAGCATGACCGCATGCTGCGCGAATACGCGATCCGCTGCTGCTTCCATCGTGACGGGTTGCACCGCCCACGCCGGGCGCAACAGCAGGGTTTGAATCGATGTATCGGCAACGACTACGGCTGGCGTCGGCTGGGTCTGCGGTGGCGTCGATACCGCAGCGCTAGCCGTCAACGGCCGCAGGCTGAATTGCTTGAAGCGCACGCACACCGCACCGTGCTCATCGCATAGATCGATGTCGAGCTGTTGCACCGCGTCGGCAGCCTTACTGCCCTCGCTATGCCGCACGACAGCCCACATCACTGCCATGCACGGAGCCAGCGCTTCCAGCCTACCCAGTGCGAAGGGCAGCATCAGCGTTGGCTTGCCGGGCTCCGAAGCCGAGCCTATTTGCAGGCCCAGCGTCGATTGCAAAGCAGCGTCGAGCAGGCTGGGATGCAGCACATAGCCTTGCATCGACACCGAGGCCGGCAAGCTGATGCGGGCCAAGACAGCTTTCGGCCCGAGCAACAACTCATTCAGACCCTGGAAGCTCGGGCCATAGTGCAAGCCCAATTGTTCAAACACGGCGTAACACGCTTGAGCGTCCCAGCGTGCCTGTGTGCATTGCTCGCGCAACGCCGCCAGATCATGCTGGCCCGGCAAGGCCTGCTCCGGGCCATTCAGCAAGGCCAGGCCCTGGCTATATAGCAAGGCCTGGCCATGCTGGTCTTCGCTATAGATCTCGAAGCTGACATCGCCGCTGTCCTCAGGGTAGAGCGCCATATGCAAAGCCAAGCCATCGGCACCGACCACAACGGGTCGCAGCCACCGCACATCGCTCAGGACGAGTCGAGTAGTTGTACCCAGCGCCTCGCCCATCGCATGGCGGGCCATTTCCAGTTGCGCTACGCCGGGTAGTACCCGGTTGCCCTGCACCCGGTGATCGGTGAGGAAAAACTCGTCGCCGCTCAACTGAGTGCTAAAGCGCAGCCCGGCGACATCCGAGGTATTTCGATGCAGCAGCGGATGCAGTGCGGCATGGCTGCCGGATGCAATCGCTGTTGACGCCGGGCCGGTCGGTATCCAATAGCGCTCGCGGGCAAACGGATAGGTCGGCAGGCTGATGCGGCGTGGCCGCTCGGCGCCATACAAACGCGACCAGTCGAACGCCAGGCCCTTTACCCACAGGTCGAGCAGCTTGCCGAACTTGCCCTTGGCGATCCACGCCTCGACGATGGTCGCCATATCGTCATCGCCGGCCAGCGCTGCCAGGGTTTCTTTGTTGCGTTTGACCTGGCCGCGATACAGCTCGTCGATGGCGCTTTCGCCGGCGAGGTAGGCACTAAGCTTTTCGGCTAGCTCGGCCAGCGAATGCACCACCAGCGCGAGACGCTCTTCCATTGCTTCACGGCCGACTTGCAAGGTGTAGGCCAGATCGGCCAAGGCGATATCCGTGCCCGCTGCAAGCGCCGACAGCAACTGCTGCACCTGTTCGCGCAGACGGTCTTCATGACGTGCCGATAGCACGATTAACGCCGGGCCGTTCAGCACCGGCGATACGACCGGCGAGACATATTCCTCGATCACCACATGGGCATTCGCACCACCCGCGCCAAACGACGAGATACCGGCACTGCGCGCGCCTTCCCGCTGCACCCCACCCACATCCAGCATCGGCCGTGGCCACGGTGCTAACGCTTGCTGCACCACGAATGGCGTGCCGTCGAAGTCGATGTTCGGATTCAACACGCTCGAATGCAGGCTGGGTACCAGCTGCTGATGCTTTAGCTGCAGCAAGACCTTGGTCACGCCGGCAATACCGGCCGCGCTTTCGCAGTGGCCGATATTCGACTTGGCCGAACCGATGGCGCAGAACTGGGTGTCCTGGGTCCAGCTGCGAAATGCTTTCGACAGCCCGGCGATCTCGATCGGATCGCCCAGGCTGGTGCCGGTGCCGTGCGCTTCGATATAACTCACCGCACGCGCATCGATGCCACCTTCGCGCAGCGCGCGCTCAATCACCTTGGCCTGCGCGTTGGGATTGGGCACGGTGTAGCCATTGGTCTTGCCACCGTGATTGATCGCAGTGGCCTTGATCACGCCATAAATGTGATCGCCGTCGGCCTGGGCCTGCGCCAATGGCTTGAGCAGTACCGCGCCGACGCCCTCACCCGGCACATAGCCTTCGCCGCCTTCGCCAAAACTCTCGCAACGGCCCTTGCCGGAAATAAACTTGCCCTGCGCCAGCATCAGGTATTTGTTCGGATGCACCGACACATTGACGCCACCGGCAATCGCCACCGCGCAACCGCCGCGTTGCAGGCTTTGGCAGGCCAGGTGAATCGCCGTCAGCGACGACGAGCACATGGTGTCCAACGCCATGCTGGGGCCGTTGAAGTTGCAGAAGTACGAAATGCGATTGGCAATCGACGCCGGGCTGCCCGGCACCGCTATCGGCCGCCCCAACACTTGCTCTTGCGCGCCGTAGAGCTGGTATTCCTCGTACATCACCCCGACGAAGACACCGACACTGCTGTCTTCGGCGACGTTATCGCGGGTGTAGCCGGCGTCTTCCAGGGTGGCGTGCACGCATTCCAGAACCAGCCGTTCCTGCGGGTCGATCTGCTCGGCCTCACGCGGCGAGATATTGAAGAAGCGCGGATCGAACAGATCGACGCCGTCGATAAAGCCGCCCCAGCGGCCATAGGTCTTGCCGGGCTTGTTGCGGTCTTCATCGAAATACAAGGAGTGATCCCAGCGCTCGGCGGGTATCTCGGTGATGCTGTCCTTGCCCTGGCTCAGGTTGGTCCAGAACTGTTGCAGATTGCTGGCCTGCGGATAGCGCCCAGCCAGGCCGATGATGGCGATCTCGCTGATGCCGGGATCGGCGGCGCCACGCAGGTCGAAGCGCGAACGACGGCGGATGACCGGCGCCGCCAGCAACTCGCTGCGAGCTCTGGCCACGGCGGCCGGCGCGGCGACGCTGGCTTTTTCATCCAGCAGTTCGACTAGCTGGTCCCGATGGGCGTGCAGGAAATAGTCGGCCAGCGCCGCCATGGTCTGGTATTCGAAGAACAGCGTCTTTGGCAGCGAACCGAAGGATTTCTCCAGTTTCAGGGTCAAATCCATCACCATGACGGAGTCGATGCCATAGGCCTCCAACTGCGCGTTCGCATCGATTTTATGCGCCGGCAGTTTCAGCGTGGCCGATAGCAGGCGACTCAGATGACGAATGGTTTTCTCGCGCAGATCTGCAACCACCGGCACGCCACGATCCGCTTCGACCGCCATGGCTAGCGGCTGCGCCGAGACTTCTTTCAACAGGCTGGCCTTAAGTTGCTCGACCCTGCCTTCGGCTATCAGCAGCTGCGGCAGGCCGCTCGACCAAGCCTGGGCCAGGGCCGCGCAACCGCTGGCCGTGCGCAACGGCGTCATGCCGGTTTGTTGCAGCAGGTAATGGCGAGTCGCGGCATCGACCTGCATGCCGCCCTGTTCCCACAGCGGCCAGTTCACCGACAGCGTGCGTCCATGGCGCTGCCCCTGGGCGACCAGGCCGCTGCGGTAAGGCGCGAACGCATCCATAAAGGCATTGGCCGCCGCGTAGTCGGCCTGGCCCAGATTGCCGAGCGCGCCTGATATAGATGAGAAACAGATAAAGCTATCGAGAGCCAGCTCGCGGCTGGCTTCGTCGAGATACCAGGTGCCGGCCACTTTGGCGTGCAGTACTTGCTGCAGTTCTTCGCGGGTCTTCTTGATGATGAAGCTATCGCGCAAGACGCCTGCGCTATGCACAATGCCATGCAGGCCACCGAAGCGGTCGACCACATCGCGCACGCAATGCATCACCGCATCGCGGTCGCCGACGTCGAGCTGGCGGTATTGCACCGTGGCGCCCCGTGCTTCGAGTTCGCCGAGCGTGGCCTGCGTCGCGGCGCTCAGCGGCGAGCGCCCGGTCAGGATCAGCGTTGCGCCCGGGGCCTGACGGGCGATGTCGTGAGCGAAGATCAGCCCAAGACCGCCAGCGCCGCCAGTGATCAGGTACACGCCTTGCGCTTTCCATGGCGATGCCGCATCGGCCGACGGCGGCTGTTCGACCCAGCCGCCGACCTGGCGCACGCCGTCGATGTAACGGATTTGCGTGGCCAGGCTGTCGCGATTTTCAGCCAGCGCCTGCATCACATCCTGGCCATGCTCGACGCCGATCAGCTGACCGACCAAGCGCGGGTTCTCCAGCTGTGCTGTACGCAACATACCGCCTAGCCCGGCCAGGGTCTGACCAAGGCCCTGGCGCGGCAGCACCAACTGGATCAGATGCTGGCCCGGTTGGCTATTCAGCGCTTGCAGCTGTTCGAGCAGGGTCATAGCCGCCGCTTCGTAGCTTCGCGCCAGATCCTGATCCAGCGCCAACGTCAGGCAGGCTGCGTCCGACAGTTTCGCCGGCACCGCGTCTGCGTCTGCCGCATCAAGCCCAGCCAATAACACCAGCCGGCTTGCGAAGACCCGGCCTGCGCCACGATCGGCGGCGGGCTGCGCTTCCCACACGGGCTTGGTCAACAAAGTTTGCAAGGCCGCATCGGGTTCGGCCAGCACCGTCGATGCGCGCAATTCCAGCTGACTGAAGCGGATACATACCGCCCCGGCTTCGTCGCAAAGATCGACATCGATCACTTGCGATGCGTCACCGGCTGCACTGCCGGCATGCTGGCGTAGTACCGCCCACATGTGCTCCGTGCAGGGTGCCAGCACCTCGAGCGAGGCCAGCGCGACAGGCAACATCAGCGCCGGTTCAGCGCTGGTGTCAGCCACGCGCACTAGGCCAATAGCAGCTTGCAGTGCCGCATCCAACAGACTGGGATGCAGTGCATAACCCTCGCTCGGCACCGAGGCCGGCAAGGCGATTCGCGCCAACACCTGCTGCGACCCGACGAACAGTTCGCTCAGGCCCTGGAACCCCACGCCGTAGTGCAAGCCCATCTGTTCGAACAGGGCATAGCATTGGGCCGCGCTCAGCCGAGCCTCGTTGCATTGCTCACGCAAGGCGGCGAGATCATGGGCCGGCGTTGCGTTCGGCTGCGCGCTGGCAACGGCGACGACCGTGCCTTGGCTATATGCCACGGTTTCGCCATCCTCAGCGTCGCGGTAAATCTCGAAGCTGATCTGGTTGTCCGCTTGTGGCATCAATGCGATATGCAGGTCGAGCCCAGCGGCACCGACCGCGACAGGCCGTATCCAGGCGATATTTTTCAATTGCAGCCGGCAATCCTCGTCGATCGCCACACTGGCTGCGCGATGCGCCATTTCCAGCTGCGCCACGCCCGGCAAGATTCGAATGCCCCGCGCCATGTGCTCGGCGAGAAAGAATTCCTCACCGCTGAAATGCGAGCTGAAACGCTGCATGGCAAAGCTGGAAGTATTGCTATGCAGTAGCGGATGCAGCACGCCAGCCGGCGCCAGGTTTATCGAGGTCGCCGCGGAAAGCTCGATCCAGTAGCGCTCGCGGGCAAACGGATAGGTCGGCAGGCTGATGCGGCGCGGCCGCTCGGCGCCATACAAACGCGACCAGTCGAAGGCCAGGCCTTTTACCCACAGGTCGAGCAGCTTGCCGAACTTGCCCTTGGTCACCCATGACGCAACGGCGGCATCGATGTCGTCGTCAGCGGCCAACACCGCCACGGTGTCCTTGTTGCGATGGGCCTGGCCGCGATACAGCTCTTCGATGGCGCTTTCACCGGCGAGGTAGGCACTAAGCTTTTCGCCTAGCTCGGCCAGCGAATGCACCACCAGCGCCAGCCGCTCTTCCATTGCTTCACGGCCGACTTGCAAGGTGTAAGCCAGATCGGCCAAGGCGATATCCGTGCCCGCTGCAAGCGCCGACAGCAACTGCTGTACCTGTTCGCGCAAACGGTCTTCATGACGTGCGGAGAGCACGATTAACGCCGGGCCGTTCCGCACCGGCGATACGAGCGGCGAGACATATTCCTCGATCACCACATGGGCATTCGCACCGCCC
>NZ_JAPDPE010000123.1 GCF_026283955.1 Dyella silvatica
GCATGATCGAGCACACCGCTGTTAAGTACGCCGATAGCGGGATGCCGGGCCACCGGATGCTGGGCAATCAATTGCCGCAGACTTTCAACAAAGGCAGCATTCCTTTGCCACTCTATCTCGCCAAGACTTGACCTCATTGCGGCCACGGCCTTTCGACGAGGCTGATCCAAATCAACCATCTGAGTAGGCATAAATGTTTTTCCCCTGCGTTTGACTGCACCGATCCAGCACAAAACCAAACGTTTGGGCTTTTATCAGGTTGACCCGTCCATGTAAAGCCAAAGCCCGCTTGCAGCCAAATTCTTGTGGCATCTTTTGGGTGCATGGATGCATGAGTTATGGTGACGACCCTTCCTCTTTTATTGGTAGATACGTCTCGTGATTGAGCTGGTGGGTTTTGATGGCGATGACACGCTTTGGCATAGCGAGGGTTACTACCAGGCGGCCAATAGCGAATTCGAACGTATCGTTGGCCACTATGTTGACCTTGCCGATACGCGGCTACATGAGCGGCTCCTGGCCACCGAGCGACGCAATCTGCAACTGTTCGGCTATGGCGCCAAGGGTATGACCTTGTCGATGCTGGAGGCTGCGATAGAAATGACAGAATCGCGCATCAGCGTCGCCGACCTGCATCAAATCATCACCATCGGCAAAGACGTGCTGACGCACCCGGTTGAGCTGCTGCCGGGCATTCGCGCCGCGGTCGAAGCAGTAGCACAGCGGCACCGTGTGGTGCTGATCACCAAGGGCGACCTTTTCCATCAGGAGCAGAAAGTACACCACTGCGGACTGGCGGACCTGTTTCATCGGATTGAAATCGTTTCCGAGAAAGATGCGCGCACCTATCAACGCGTGCTCACCGAATGCGCCGTCAACGCGGAACAGTTCCTGATGGTGGGTAACTCGCTACGCTCGGATATCGCTCCGGTGGTGCACATGGGCGGCTGGGGCATTTACATGCCCTACCACGTGACCTGGGCGCACGAAGTGGATACCGACTTCACCGCCGAATCGCCGCGAGTGGTGCAGGTCGCCGCAGCGGACGGCATCGCCGCAGCGCTGTCGATCCTGGATGCCCGGGCTGCTGCCTGACGCTGCAATGGACACCCACGCGCGGCATGCAGGCTCATCCGATAGCGACGCCAATCTCGACCGAGATCGGCAGCGGCTGCGCGAGTTTGTTCAGTCGCATAGCCGGCTGTTCGTACTGACCGGCGCCGGCTGCAGTACGGACTCCGGCATTCCCGACTACCGCGACCGGCAAGGCGATTGGAAACGACCACAGCCGGTCACCTATCAGGCGTTCATGGGCGAGCTATCGACGCGCCAGCGTTATTGGGCACGTAGCCTGATTGGCTGGCGCCGGTTTGGACGCGCCCTGCCCAATGCGGTGCATCATGCCTTGGCCAAACTGGAAACGGCGGGTGTCTTGCCCTGCCTGGTGACGCAGAACGTCGACCGTCTGCATCAGGCTGCCGGCAGTCAGCAGGTGATCGACCTGCATGGCCGCCTGGATCGGGTGCGCTGCATGGCTTGCGAAGTGCGGCTGCCGCGTGAGGCGTTTCAAGCCGAGCTGACACGCCTGAACCCGGATTGGATAAAACTCGATGCCGCCGATGCACCCGACGGCGATGCAGATCTTCAGGGCCTGGATTTTTCCAGCTTCAGCGTACCCGCCTGCCCGCATTGCGACGGCATCTTAAAACCCGATGTAGTGTTCTTTGGTGAAAACGTACCGCGTGAGCGCGTCGAAACAGCAATGAAGGCCGTCCACGATGCCGACGCCATGTTGGTGGTCGGCTCATCGCTGATGGTTTATTCCGGTTATCGCTTTGCCCTTGCCGCCGCGCGAGCCGGCAAGCCCATCGCCGCGGTGAATCTGGGGCGGACACGTGCCGATGCCTTGCTTAGCCTGAAGATCGAGCAGCCTTGCGCGCCAATGCTGACTGACCTCTGATCCGTATGACTCACAGCGCGGTTAGCGCCGCGAACGGAAAAATTCGCGCAACATCGCGGATGACTCTTCCGCCAACAAACCACCTTGCACTTGAATGCGGTGGTTATGGCGTTCCGAGATCAAGGTATCGAACACGCTGCCGGCAGCCCCCGTTTTAGGGTCGGTCGCGGCGTAGACCACGCGGCCGATGCGTGCATGGACCAAGGCCATCGCACACATCGCACACGGCTCCAGCGTTACGTACAACGTGGCGCCAGGCATGCATCGCGGGCATGCGCTGCCAACTGCAGTGCCCGCTGCATGTAGACGATGTCCTGCTCGGAAAACGACAGCGGCTGCTCGATACTTTCGTCGCTCATGTCAGCGCATCAGCCGAGGTGAATGGACCGAGCAAAACTCACTCCCACTCGATCGTCGCTGGTGGCTTGCCGCTGATGTCGTAGACAACACGGGAGACGCCACGCAATTCGTTGATGATGCGATTGGAGACCTTACCGAGGAAATCGTAAGGCAGATGCGCCCAATGTGCGGTCATGAAATCGATGGTTTCCACCGCGCGCAATGCGATGACCCACTCGTAGGCGCGCGCGTCACCGACCACACCGACCGACTTCACCGGCAAGAACACCGCAAAGGCCTGGCTGGTCTTGTCGTACAGATCCCAGGCGCGCAGCTCTTCGATAAAAATGGCATCGGCGCGCGCCAGCAGCTCGGCATACTCGCGCTTCACTTCGCCGAGAATACGTACACCCAGGCCCGGGCCCGGGAACGGATGGCGATACACCATGGCGCGCGGCAGGCCGAGCTCCACGCCGATACGGCGCACCTCGTCTTTGAACAGCTCGCGCAATGGCTCGACCAGCTTGAGCTTCATATGCTCAGGCAAGCCACCGACATTGTGATGACTCTTGATCACGTGCGCCTTGCCGGTCTTGCTACCGGCGGATTCGATCACGTCGGGATAAATCGTGCCTTGCGCCAGCCACTTCACCTGACCGCCGCTGGCCGTGGTCAGCTTGGACGATTCCTCGTCGAAGATCTCCACGAATAGACGGCCAATGATTTTGCGCTTGGCCTCTGGATCGGATTCACCGGCCAAGGCGTTGAAATAGCGCTCGGCGGCATTGACGCGAATGACCTTGACGCCCATGTGCTCGGCCATGGTGGCCATGACCTGGTCGCCTTCCTGCCAACGCAACAGGCCGGTATCGACGAAGACGCAGGTTAGCTTGTCGCCAATGGCCTGATGCAGCAGCGCCGCCACCACCGAGGAATCGACCCCGCCGGAGAGGCCGAGCAGCACCTGATCGTCACCGACCTGGGCACGCACGCGCTCGATCTGGTCTTCGATGATATTGGCCGCGGTCCAAAGCGTGCGGCAGCCGCAAATCTCGGTGATAAAACGCTTAAGCAACGCCCCACCCTGTTTGGTGTGCGTTACTTCGGGATGGAACTGCACGCCGTACCAGCGCTTGTCCTCATTGGCCATGGTTGCCACCGGCACGCGGTCGGTGCGACCGGTGACGATGAAGCCGGGCGGCGCGACGGAGACATGGTCGCCATGGCTCATCCATACATCGAGGGTCTGCGCCGAGCCAGGATGATCATTAAGCCCGGCGAGCAGACGATCGGTCGCAATGACATCGACCGTGGCATGACCGAACTCACGCGCATCGGCCGCCTCGGTGGCCCCGCCAAGCTGGGCCGCCAGGGTCTGCATGCCGTAGCAAATGCCCAGTATCGGCAAACCGGCGTCGAATACTTCTTGCGGCGCCTTCGGCGCGTCGTCCAGCGTAGTCGACTCAGGACCACCTGAAAGAATGATGCCCTTGGCACCAAAGGCGAGAATCTCAGACGGCTCGTGATCCCACGCCCAGATCTCACAGTACACACCCAGCTCGCGGATACGCCGGGCAATCAACTGGGTGTATTGCGCGCCGAAATCGAGGATGAGGATTTTGTCGTTATGAATTTGGGTCATGAGCGCAAAGCATCAGGGGAGAGGTGGAGGAATGGAAAACCACTCCGCTTCAAATACAAAAGTGATTGCGGCAACGAGAGCGAAGCCGGAAAAGGAGATCGATGGCTGCGACGCTCCACTTCCGGCTCCCTGTCCTCTACCCTCAGGAATTCAGCCGATAGTTCGGCGCTTCCTTGGTGATCTGGATATCGTGCGGATGCGCCTCGGTGACACCGGCCGAGGTGACTTTGACGAACTGTGCTTTTTGCCGCACATCTTCAATCGTCGCCGCCCCCAGATAGCCCATCGACGCGCGCAGGCCGCCGATCAACTGATGGATGATGTTGCGCAACGGACCGCGATACGGCACGCGCCCTTCGATACCTTCCGGCACCAACTTGTCGGCGTCGGCTTCGTCCTGGAAGTAGCGGTCTTTGGAGCCCAGGGCCATCGCGCCGATGGAACCCATGCCACGGTAGCTCTTGTACGAGCGGCCCTGGAACAGCTCCACTTCGCCGGGGGATTCCTCGGTACCGGCAAACATCGAGCCCAGCATAACGGTGGAAGCACCGGCGGCAAGCGCCTTGGGGATATCGCCCGAGTAACGGATACCGCCATCGGCAATCAACGGAATCTCGTCTTTCAGCGCCGTGGCGACCATATCGATGGCGGTGATCTGCGGTACGCCCACACCGGCAACCACGCGGGTGGTACAGATCGAACCTGGGCCCACGCCGACCTTGACGGCATCGACGCCGACATCGAGCAGGGCCCGGGCGGCTTCACCAGTAACGATATTGCCGGCAATGACTTGCACCTGCGGGTAGTTTTTCTTGACCCAGCCGGCACGCTCGATCACGCCCTGCGAATGGCCGTGGGCGGTATCCACCACCAGCACGTCGACACCGGCATCGACCAGTGCGGCAACGCGCAGTTCGGTATCGCCGCCTACGCCGACCGCAGCGCCCACCAGCAGCCGTTCGTGACGGTCTTTGGCGGCATAGGGGTTGTCGCGGGCCTTTTGAATATCTTTGACGGTAATCAAGCCGCGCAACTGGTAGTCGTCGTTGACCACCAGGACTTTCTCGATGCGGTGCTTGTGCAGCAACTGCAGCACTTCGTCCTGGCTGGCGCCTTCACGCACCGTCACCAGTTTGTCCTGGCGGGTCATGATGTTGCGCACCGGGTCGTCATGCTTACGCTCAAAGCGCAAGTCGCGACTGGTGACGATACCGATCAGCTGTTCGCCATCGACCACCGGCACGCCGGAGATGTTGTGTGCCCGGGTCAAGCGCAGCACTTCGCGAATGGACGTGTTCGGCCCGACGGTGATCGGGCTGCGAATCACCCCGGCCTCGAACTTCTTCACCAGGCGCACTTCTTCGGCCTGCTGCTCGGCGGTCATGTTCTTGTGGATGATGCCGATGCCACCGCTTTGCGCCATGGTGATGGCAAGCCGGGCTTCGGTGACGGTGTCCATGGCGGCGGACACGATGGGAATGTTCAACCGCAGACTGCGGGTCAATCGCGCGGAAGTATCCACATCGCGCGGTAGAACGGCCGAATGGGCCGGAACGAGGTAAACATCGTCGTAGGTGAGAGCCTCGGCGAGGATCCGCATGCGAAAAGTCCCGCTGCAAAGAGAGGATTATACGCATCACCCCGTTTCGATACCAGCAGGCTGCGGCAAATCATCCTTTGAGGGGAAGCCTGCCCTGCGTACAGGGCAGGCCCGCAATAGCGTTTACGGCAAGGTATCGAACGCCTCGGCCGCTTCCAGCGTATTTTCCATCAGGGTGGCCACCGTCATCGGGCCGACGCCGCCCGGGACCGGGGTAATCCAGCTGGCATGCTCGGCCGCCGCGGCAAAATCGACATCGCCGACCAGACGGCCATCGTCAAGACGATTAATACCCACGTCGATCACCACCGCACCCGGCTTGATCCACTCGCCCTTGACCAGGCCCGGCCGACCGACCGCGACGATGACAATGTCGGCCTGGCGCACAAAGCTTTCCAGGTCGCGGGTAAAACGGTGACAGCAGGTGGTGGTGCAGCCGGCGATCAATAGCTCCAAGGCAAGCGGGCGTCCCACATGGTTGGAGACCCCGACCACCACCGCATGCTGACCGCGCACCGGGCGATCGGTGTGGCCAAGCAAGGTCATCACGCCCTTGGGCGTGCATGGACGCAGGCCGAAACGACGCAACACCAGGCGCCCCAGGCTTACGGCCTGGAATCCGTCGACGTCCTTGTTCGGCGCAATGCGATCGACCAGGGCATCCTCGTCGATATGCTCGGGCAACGGCGACTGCACCAGGATCCCCTGCACGGCGGGGTCGACATTCAGCCGGTCGATCAAGGCAAATAATTCGTCCTGCGTGGTGCTCGATGGCAGGTCAAAGTCGAACGAGCGAAAACCCACCTGGTGGCAAGCCTTGCGCTTGTTGCGCACATACACCGATGAAGCGGCATCGTCGCCCACCAACACCACGGCCAGCCCCGGCTCGGCCAGCCCCTGCGCCTTGCGCTCAGTGACCCGTTTGCCGATGCGCTCCAACAGTTCCTGGGCGATGCGTTTACCGTCGAGAATGCGTGCGCTCATGGTGACCCTGGCCCCGTAAACCTTGCATTATCGTGGCTCGCCCGTACTCGCACAAATAGTCTATGACCACGCGCCATCTCGATGAGTTAGCCCAGGGACTAAACCAGCAAAACCTGCAGCTGCGTCTTTGGCATGAGCACGATGCCGAAGCCCTGGTCGGCGCCCTGCACGAATCGATGCCAAGCATCGGCTATTGGCAAGCATGGTGCACACCTGACTATGCCGTGGAAGACGCCCGCCAATGGATAGAGCTGACCCGTGAAAGCTGGCAAGGCCGCGGCGACGAATGCGCGCTGGCCATGGCCGACAAACAAAGCCGTGAGCTGATCGGATGCATTGCTGTCAACCAGTTCCGCCCCGAATTCCAGATGGCCAATATCGGCTACTGGGTTCGTCAATCCCGACAGGGCCAGGGCAATGCCGCTCTGGCGATAAACGTACTGGCAGCCTATGCCTTCAGCCACTTGGGTCTGCAACGCCTGGAGATCGTCGTCGCCGTCGAGAACCTACCCAGCCAGCGCAGCGCCGAGCGCGCCGGCGCGCCTTTTGAAGGAATCGCGCGACAACGGCTAAGCGTTCGCGGCCAGCCGCAAGACGCCCGGATGTATTCGCTGATTCCAGCCGATCTCAGCTAGCCGGCTGAGGCGCACAACCGGGCGATATCTTCGTAGCCGCCAAAATGCATGCGCAGTGCGTCGAAGCTCAACAAACGGCCTAGCAGCGGCTCACCCAAGCCCAGTATCAGTTTCAACACCTCGGTCGCCTGCAGTAAGCCAATCACCCCCGGCAGCACACCCAGCACGCCGGCCTCACTGCAATTGGGCGCCTCGGCGGCCGACGGCGGCTCCGGGAACAGGCAGCGATAACAAGGCGAGTCGTCGCGCCGGGGGTCAAACACGCTTACCTGCCCGCTAAACCGCTCGACCGCGCCGTAGACCATCGGCAACCGCAGACGCCGGGTCGCGGCAGCCAGCAGATAGCGCGTCGGAAAATTATCGGCACCATCGACCACCACATCGTGGCCGGCCAGCAAACCCTCGACGTTATCGGCCCGCAAGCGCTCGTGGCGAGCATGAACCTGCACCCGCGGATTGAGTGCTGCCAATGCCAGCCGCGCCGACTCGGTTTTGCTCATACCGACACGTGCATCGGCATGAATGATCTGCCGGTGCAGATTGGAGCGCTCGACCCGATCATCGTCGATCAAGCTCAGTTGCCCGACCCCCGCGGCGGCCAGATAAAGCGCAGCCGGCGCACCCAGGCCTCCGGCACCGAGCAAGACGACTTTTGCCTGGGCGAGTTTCGCCTGCCCCGCCGGCCCTACCTGCGGCAAACGCAATTGCCGCGCATAACGCTCGGTCGCATCAGCATCCAGTTCACCCGCCACTAGCGGCAGGCCGTCGCTTTTCCAGCGATTCATGCCGCCGGCAACGGAGCGGACATCAGCATAGCCCAGGCGCAATAGCGACTCAGCGGCCCATAACGAACGCTGGCCGCTGCCGCATAAAGTCAGCATGCTGCGCGAGCGATCCGGCTCGATCTGCTCGATGCGCAACTCAAGCAAGCCGCGCGATAAACCGATCGCACCGGCGGGCGTGCCTGCCGCACGTTCATCGTCTTCACGCACATCGATCAACAAGGCACCCTGCGCCTGGCGCGCTAACGCTTCGGCGGGGGATATCTCGGCAATATCCTGGCGCAGGCGGGCCAGCCAGGTTTCGCGGTTCAGTGACTCAGTCATAAGAACGGCAGTGTAGGACGATCCAAGCGCGATCGCAGCACAGGATGTGTACTGCGATGAGATAAGGCTAGCGGCGTTTTTTCATCTCGCGAACCATGCGCTGGCGCTTGCGCTGCTGCGCTTCGGTAAGCACGTTCTTCTTGCCCGCAAAGGGGTTTTCGCCATCGCGGAAATCGATGCGGATCGGCGTGCCCTCCAGCTTGAAGCGCTGGCGGAAGAAGTTTTCCAGATAGCGCCGGTAAGCCGGGGCAATGTGTTTGGTACGGCTGCCGTGAATCACGATGGTCGGCGGATTCAAACCACCCGGATGCGCAAACCGCAGCTTAGGCGCATGGCCACGGACCAGCGGCGGCTGATAGCCCTCGTAAGCACGCTCAAGGGTTTTGGTCAGCTCGGAGGAGCCGATTTCCTTGGTTGCCGCAGTGTGAGCGCGGACCACCGCACGCATCAGCTCGCGCAAACCCGAGCCGTGCAACGCAGAAATAAACACCTGCTTCGCCCACTCGACAAAGCTGAGCCGGCGCTCCAGCGCACGCTGGCATTGCTCGCGCTGATAAGCATCCATGCCATCCCATTTGTTGATGGCAATGACCAGCGCCCGGCCCTCATCGAGGGCATGCCCGATCAGGGTGAGATCCTGGTCGGCAAGGTTTTCCCGCGCATCAATCATCAACACCACGACCTGGGCGGCGGCCATCGATTGCAGCGTTTTGATCACGCTGAATTTTTCGACCGCCTCTTCGACCCTCGCCCGGCGCCGGACGCCAGCGGTATCGATCAGGGTGTAGCGCTTGCCGTCGCGCTCCAGCGGCACACGGATGGGATCGCGAGTGGTGCCCGCCACGCTGGAGACAATCAGCCGCTCTTCGCCAAGCAGGCGATTGATCAGCGTCGACTTGCCCGCATTCGGGCGGCCAACAATGGCTACGCGGATGCTGCCGTCTTCGCGCTGCTCCACCGACTCCTCGGTTTCCACCGGCAGCATCGGCAAGGTGAGAGCAATGAGATCTTCGGTACCGCGGTTATGCGCCGCCGACAACGGCAAGGTTGCAGCAAGTCCGAACGAAGCAAATTCAGCCAGCGCGTTTTGCTCGTCAAGGCCGTCGGTCTTGTTGACCGCCGCGATGATCGGCTTGCCGCTGCGGCGCAGCTCGTCGAGGATGCCGCGATCCTGCGGCAGCAGGCCATCGCGCGCATCGACCACAAACACCAGCACCTGCGCCTCGCTGATCGCCAGGCGCACCTGCTGTGCAGTTAAGGCATCGATGCCTTCATCGATACCGGACAAACCGCCGGTATCGACGACGACGAAGGGACGTTCGCCAGAACGGCAGACACCGTAATGGCGATCACGAGTGACGCCTGGCATATCGGCGACCAAAGCATCACGGCTGCGCGTCAGAACGTTGAATAGGGTCGATTTACCGACATTGGGGCGACCGACCAGAGCGACAACGGGCAGCATGATGGGAACATCAGTCCTGAATTAATGCGCTGACAGACGGTAAGCGCCAATACGGCCCTTCACATCTTCAACGTACACGGTGTCACCTACCACCAACGGCTGTGCCCGGATGGGCTTCTTCGACAGCTTCTCTCGCGCGGCTAGCGCGCCATCACTACTTTGCAGCCAGTGCACATAACCTTCCATGTCGCCGACCACAATGTAGTTTTCCTGGATTGCCGGGCCGGTGAGCCAACGGTACTTCAGGCTATCGTTTTTCCAGATATCGGCGCCACCGCTCTTATCGAACGCCCACACTTGCGATAGATCGTTGACGCCGTACAGCGCGTTGCCGGAGATATCCAATGAGGTAAAGGTCGAGAACGGGTGTGCCCACAGCGGACGGCCACTGGGACCATCCACGGCGATCAAATTACCGTGATAGGCGGCGCCATACAGGGTGCTGCCATCCAGCAAGATACCGCCATCGGCGTCGTTCAGGCGGTCGATCTCGGTACGGCCTTCGCCGCTGGCCAAGGTCTGCTCCCAGAGCTTTTCGCCGTTGTCCATGCGCAGCGCAACCAGCTTGCCGTTGTCGCTGCCAAAGAAAACGACGCCATTGGCAGCCAGAATCGGACCGTTACCGCGCAAGCTCAGCAGCGGCACCGTGCTTTGATCGTAAGCCCAGCGACGTTCGCCCGTGCTGCTGTCCAGGCCATACAGCCGGCCATCGTTGGTGCGGGCAACCACCAAGTTGCCGACAATGACCGGCGAGGACACTACCTCGGAGGAGAGCGTGGCCTGCCAGCGCGGGCTGCCGTCTTTGGCGCCCAGGCCGTAGACATGACCATCAAGGGTACCGACCACCAGCAGGTCGCCGGAGACCATCGGACCACCGGCATAAAACACGTCGGGACGCTTCTTGTCGCCCCAACCGAACCAGCCGTGGGTACGATCGCTTTTCGACCACAGCGTCTTGCCGCTCTGTGCATCGAACGCGGCCAGCTTGCCGTCGGTACTCGCTGCATACAGCACGCCATCGGCATAAGCAGGACGCAAACGGATACCGCTCTCGCCGGCGCCCTTGCCGACGCTGCTGGTCCACAAGCGCGTGACCTGCGCCGTGGGCTTGAAACTCTTGTCTAGCGGTGTCGGCGGCTGGACGTTTTCTTTCTTGAACGAATGGCAGCCAGCAAGGGCTATCAACGAAGTCAGTGCAATCAACAAAGCCCGCTTCATAACCGTGCCCTTTTTAAAATCAGGTTTCATGCACCCTGCTTTCCGGCCGCAGCCAGATCATCAATTTTGGTCTGCAAGGCGCCGCTTTGCGGCGCATCCTCGCCCATGGCCGACTTTGCTGCCTGGTAGGCCTGACGCGCATCGTCGGGACGACCAAGCTTGACCAGCACATCGCCACGTAGTTCCTGGCTGAGGCCTTCGTAACTCTTTGCCGGCATCCGGTCGAGCGCAGCCAATGCGTCGGCTGGCTTGTTCTGCGCCAGCTCCACCTGCGCCATGCGCAGCTGGGTCAGCGCCTTCAATTGCGGATCGCTGGCGTGGCTCTCGGCCCAGCTCAGGGAGGCCAATGCCTTGTCCCATTGCTTGGCCTGCGCCTGGCGCTGCGCCCGGTCACTGGCGGCGAACACGGCATACGTCGTGTCGGCATAGTCTTTGTACATCTGATCGATAAACGCATCGGCGGCATCGGCCTTGTTGGCCAACAACGCGTTCTGAATTTGCTGGTAAACCTGCGCAGCTTCAGCCTGATGCCCCGACTTGTGGTTGCGCCACTGCTGCCAGCCAAAGATGGCGACTAGACCCAGGGCAATACCAACGACAATGGACAGACCATTTTGACGCAGCCATTTTTGTACGCGTTCGCTCTGTTCGTAGTCGTCGTATGCTTCAAATGACATGCCATCACCATTCAAGAGGCCGCGCGCCTGACAACACCTATATCGGTTGTACTGATATGGGATGCGCTTGCCGCGGGGAAGAAAAAAAGCCGAGCCCGACCTGCTCGTTCAGGAGCAGGCAGTGCGCAAGCATAACCGATTGCGTCCTACAACGCTGAGCGGACACGCAGCCTAGAAGCTAGCCGGTGTCGCCTTGCCATCACGCAATTCGACGCGGAAATGGGCAACATTCGCGCGACGGTATGCGTCCAGCGCCATCGGCTGGCCGTCAAGAGTGATTTCGGCGCCGCCGGCATTGCCAAGGCGCACCTCCAGCGGCTGGTCGCTGCGGTAAGTCTTCACGCTGCCGGCTGGAAGCAGGCCATATTCCAAACGTGAACCACCGGCTGCCGTCACCTCGACCCAGCTCGCATTAGGCAGGTTCAAGGTCAGGCTGTGCGCACCGGTGCCGGAGCTTGCCGCATCGGCTATTGCCGTGGCCGGGGCCGACTTGGCAGGCTGCGTGCTGTCGCCGCCGAGGAACGGCGTCATCGATGCAAGCAGCGGTTGCTCATCGGCATGCGATGGCGTGGCCGCCGCAGGCGCCTGCGCCGATGAGGCACTAGCTACCGTCGCGGCGGAAGAAGACGAACTGGCGGGAAGCATCTGCTCTTGCTGCGCCACCGGCGCGGCATCCAGGGGCGCCAGATGACTGACATCGCGATCCAGCGTGCCGCGCACACCGAGCCAGATGGTCGGCACCACGATCGCCGCAGTCAGCACCACGTAAGTCGCTGCGCGAGCGTAATGCTCCAACAGATAGCGCGAATGCGAAATGCCGCCGGTGGCAACGAGCGCGGGCTGGGGCTGGTCGGGCCTGAGGCGAGCCAGCTCGGCTTGAATCGCAGCCTCGTCGACACCGAGGAAACGAGCGTATTTGTTGATGTAGCCGGTCAGGTAAACCTGATAATCGATGCCGCTGTATTCCTCGCTTTCCAGCTGGCGCAATACGCGCAGCGGCAAACGCAGGTTATGCGCACAGTGGTTCAGATCCAGTCCACGCGCCTCGCGGGCTGCACGCAAACGTGCCCCGAAGTGGCTAACCGCGGCATTCAAAGACAGCGTCTCGACACTGCTCTCGGGCATGCCAAACAGATCAACAGCAGGTTGATCAACAGCAGGCTGGTCCGTGTCGAGGCTCGCATTATCGATCGAAGATGACTGTTTAGAGGTCATGGGCTTGCAGTTACATCGAGGGCGCGCGCCTGCTCCGAATCCGGGAACTGGCTTTGCAAGCGCCGACTGTAAATGAGGGCAGCTTCCCTGTTGCCCAGACGAGATTCGATGTCATGGCCAAGCTTGAGTGCCGCCGGGCTGGTCTGTCCAAGCGCTTCGAAACGCTGGACAAAAGCTCGCGCACGGAAAGCGTCGCCGCGCAGATAAAGCAGGTTGCCGATCTGATACAGCGCGTCGCTGTTTTGCGGATCGACTTCTAGGGCCTTGCGAAAATCGGCTTCGGCACCGGCATAGTTGTTGTTGCGCTTCAGGCAGGTGCCTGCGTTCGACCATGCGGTGGCAGGCGTCTGATAAAACGGATCGGCAACGGCTTTCTGGAAATACGTCACCGCCTCAGTGGCCCTGCCCGTCTTGCACAGGAACGCGCCCAGGTTATTGTTTGCGGCACCTTTCACTGGATCGAGCGCAACCGCCTTTCGGTAGTGCAGCTCGGCATTCGGCATATCGTTGATCCGCTCATACAACACCGCGATTACGGTATGCGCGGGAATGTAATTAGGGTCGAATTGCAGTGCCTTGGTGAGCTTTTCCAGCGCCCCCTGCAAGTCACCGTTCTGCATGTATTGCTGGCCAAGATCCGTATGGATGCGCGCGGCGTCCATGGCTTGGTCGGATTTGCTGGACTGCGTGATTTTGCTTGGGGCGGTTTCGCCACCAACGCTGACGCAGCCAGCCAAGAGCAGGATCAGGCTCGCAAGCATCACTCTTGCATCGAGCTGAAACCGGTCAAACCGCATGAATTACCCCCTCATCCAACCGCTTGCGGAACTCGGCCTGACGGCGGGTGCGATCCAGCACCTGCCCCTTCAACTGACCGCAGGCAGCATCAATATCGTCACCACGCGTGCGACGCAACATCGTCAGCACGCCGGCATTGAGCAACTGGGTTTGGAAATCACGGATAACCGTCGCGTCGGAGCGCTCGAAACGGGTACCTGGAAACGGATTGAACGGAATCAAATTGACCTTGCAGTTGGGCATGCGGCGCATCAGCTTGATCAGCTGGCGAGCATGCTCGGGCTGGTCATTGATGCCCTTCATCAAGGTGTATTCAAAGGTGATCGAAGTACGCGGCTTACGCGCCAGCCAGCGATTGCATGAAGCCATCAGCTCGGCGATCGGGTAGCGCTTGTTGAGCGGTACCAGCTCCGTGCGCAGCTCGTCATTGGCGGCATGCAGCGACACCGCCAGCGATACATCGATAGTCTCGGAAAGCTTGTCGATCATCGGCACCAAGCCGGCGGTCGACAGCGTGACGCGCTTGGAAGCCAGGCCGAAACCGAGGTCATCGCGCATCAGGCTCATCGCCTTGACCACGTTGTCGAAGTTCAACAACGGCTCGCCCATGCCCATCATCACCACGTTGGTGATACGGCGATTCTGGTGCGTGATATTGCCCAGGTACTTTGCCGCCACCCACATCTGACCGATGATTTCGGCCGTCGAAAGGTTGCGATTAAAACCCTGTGTTGCGGTGGAGCAGAACTGGCAGTTGAGTCCGCAACCAACCTGCGAAGACACGCACAGCGTGCCGCGGGTCGGCTCCGGGATATACACCGCCTCGATGGCGTTACCGCCATCCATGCCGAGCAGCCACTTATGCGTGCCGTCGGCAGCAGCTTTGTCGAACACCGTTTTGGGCGGCCCGATATAGCAAGACGCTTCAAGCTTGGCTCGAAGCGTCTTGCCTACATCGGTCATGTTTTCGAAGTTGTCTTCCAGGTGATGGTAGATCCACTTCATCACCTGCTCGGCGCGATAAGGCTTCTCACCGAGCTGCGCAAAAAAATCACGCAAGCCCTGGCGATCGAAATCGAGCAGGTTGACCTTCTCGGTGGGTTGGTCCACTACCTGGTTCACAACGTCAAAACCTCAGCGTGTAAAGACTTCCGTCTCGGCAAAGAAATACGCGATTTCGTTCTTCGCCGTTTCGGCGGCGTCGGAACCGTGTACGGCGTTCGCGTCGATGGAGTCGGCGAAGTCAGCGCGGATCGTGCCCGGCGCGGCTTCTTTCGGATTGGTCGCACCCATCAGGTCACGGTGCTTGAGTACGGCGTTCTCGCCTTCCAGCGCCTGGATGATCACCGGGCCGGAGATCATGAACTCGACCAGCGCGTTGAAGAACGGACGCTCGCGATGCACGGCATAAAAGCCTTCGGCTTCTTTGCGCGACAAGTGCTTCATCTTGGCAGCAACGACCTTCAGGCCGGCTTTTTCAAAACGCGCATAAATTTCGCCGATAACGTTCTTGGCAACGGCGTCGGGCTTGATGATGGAAAGGGTGCGCTCCAGCGCCATAGTCAATCTGCTCCGGGAAAAACGGAAAGGGAATTTAGGATGGCCGATCTTTAGCCGGCTGGTTCAGGGCTAAATCCGTCACAGAATGCGGATTTAGCCCATGAAAGTCTGACAGATTCTAACTGATACGCAAGTCGCCGGCTAATGCCTGAAACGTTCGTTTGACGCGGACGAATCAGGTCGGATAGTCTCAAACGATCGTTTGACACCCTACCCCCTGCCTGGGACCCGAACGTGCAAAGCATTCCGCAATCGACCAAAGAACGCAGTCTCGGCGCTGCCGAGGTCTTGTTCGCTCAGCACGGCTTCGATGGCGCCTCACTACGCCAGCTTACGGCAGCCGCCGGAGTGAATCTGGCCGCCGTGAATTATCACTTCGGCTCGAAAGACCGCCTCATCGAAGAGGTTTTCCGCCGCCGTCTCGACGAGCTCAACGGCCGCCGCATGGCCGCCCTGG
>NZ_JAPDPE010000124.1 GCF_026283955.1 Dyella silvatica
AACACCCATGCATGCGCCTGAAACGCACAGCTTCCTGGCTGCGCTGCACCCGGTCGACCGGTTAGGCGATATCGCCGACGTCGTCGATGCCGTGCTCTACCTGGACTCTGCAGGCTTCGTGACCGGCGAGATTCTGCACGTCGACGGTGGCCAGAGCGCCGGTCACTGAATCAGCAGCGGCGGGCGGCAAGCCCGCCCCACCTATATCGAGGATATGCTCATGCCTTTCGTCAACATCAAAATCACCCGTGAGGGAACCACACCCGGTCAAGGCGCTGCCACAGCAGAGCAGAAGGCGGCCCTGATCAAGGGGGTCAGCCAGCTATTGCTCGACGTACTGAACAAGCCGCTGGACTCCACGTTTGTCGCCATCGACGAAGTGGAGCTGGAAAACTGGGGCTGGGGCGGTTTGCCAGTGCCGGCATACCGCAAGCAACAAGAGTCCAAGTAAAGGGCTGGCGCTTGCATGGTTGGGCAGTGCAAGCGCTGCTTTCATGGTGCTTATCTCCATCGTACTCAGCATCGTATGCGCAGCTCACTCTTGAGCCATCGCGGAGCGCAATGACGTCAGTAATCGGAGGGTGCTGATACGAGCAGCATCCGCTGCGGGATGATTGCGGTATCGCAGATCTTGGCCGTAAAGCTATCGACAGCGGGCTCGGCGCCAGGCGGTGGCTGTCCACGGTGTCCGAGACATTTGTCCGCGGACAGCGGCTTTGCCGACAGCAGCGGATGTAGCTGCGCATGGGCGCTAGGTTTGCGATGAAGTCACCGCTGGCAGGACTCTTGCTATGTCGTCATTGCAGCACTCGACGGCGGCAACGCCATGTTTCTACAGCAGGGGATTCGGATGCGATGGAGCAGCGCGGATACCATGAGGAACCCATACGTGAAAGCAAACCAAGTCATACATAGTGTCGGCATCTGGGCCTGGGGTTTGGCCGCATGTTTCGTCATGGGAGCGAGCATGGCAGCCTCGCCGCCTTGGCAAGTGAAGGGCGAGCCTGTGGTGGTTGAACAGGTTGTGCATTTTGAGCATGCCGGCGCAAGCCTTGAAGGCACGCTTTATAGCCCGGCACATGGCGATCATCTGCCGGCGATCGTGGTACTGCATGCCGCGCAAGTACCCACCCGCGATTACGCGCTGTATCGGCATCTATCTCATGACTTGCCCGCGCTCGGATTCGCGGTGCTTGTGTTTGATCGGCGTGGTAGCGGCGCTTCAACCGGCACCCTTGAGGGGACCGACTACGAACAACTTGCGGACGACGGCATTGCCGGCTTGCACGCTATTGCCAAGAACCCACTGATTGATCCCCATCACATCGGCTTTTGGGGCTTGAGCCAAGGCGGCTGGCTTGCTGTGCTCGCCGCCTCGCGAACCCACGATGCGGCATTCGCTATCTCGGTGTCAGCACCAACGGTAACGGCGGGTCGTCAAATGGAATTTGCCGTCGACAACTTGCTCACGATTCATGGCTACGGCGCAGCGGCCATTGATCAGGCAAGAGATACGCGTCGTCGCTGGCAGGCTTATCTGCGTGGCAGCAATTCCCGTGACGACGCCATCAAAGCGTTGGCCGGTGCGGAACGGCAACCGTGGTTTGGCGATACCTTCATGTCGACGGCTGAGGATCTTACTGTGGATCCGAAAACATCGAGCTGGCGTAAGGAAATGGATCTCGATCCGATGCAGGCAGTCAAGGGTACGAACGTGCCACTTCTGTTTATCTACGGCGGAGCGGACCCCTGGGTTCCAGTGGAGGATTCGGTGCGCAGCTTGCAATCGCTGATGCAGAGCCGCCATGACATCGAAGTTCATGTCATTGCCGACGTCGATCACACCATGACCATCAATCCACACGAAACCATGTCGTTCGACAAGGCCTGGATGCTTAGCCAGCACCCAGAATCGCCGGCTTATTTCTTTATCCTCGGCAACTGGTTGAGCAAGCATGCGCAAACACAGCAGCAATAAGGCGGGCTGAAGGAAGTGATGCCCAACATGGAGCGTCGTCGCAAAGTGTTGGGGGTCGCTCGCGCTGAGCCCAGCCATTTGAATCGGCTCGACTCCGCAAATAATAAGTAAGCCTCACAAAAACAGGCGCATTACAGCCAGCGGGTAACGCCGCCGTGATGTGAGCAAGTACCGCTGTGATGAGTACTGAAGCTGAAACTTCCATCTGCACATTGCGCGCTTGCACCAGGAGGAGCGAGCCCTGAATCCGTGTGAGCAGGCCTGTGAATGCTGAGTCCATCGTGATTGACATAACTGCCTTGCTCAATCAAGTGGGAGTCGGTCGTAGGAGGGCGCGTGTCTTGCGTTGATTGGCCGGAGTTTGGTTTTGGAGTGTAGAGAAAAACGACTACGCAACCAGGCGCCGGGATGTTCGTATAAGTGATCCCGTTGCTAGTCATACAGCGATACATCGGACGTTGCTGGGCCACCTGTGCGTTAGCAACGTCTGATAATAGGCATGCCAGCGCCCATGCTATAAAGCTTAACGATCTCATTGGTATCCCCCCGGAGAATGGAAAGACTCGCTTTCCGAAGCGGTCATTTCTTCTAAGCCAATGGCTCCCTTACGATTGAACTAGATCTGCTTTGAGTCGGTAGAGATCATTTCAAACTTGCTGGCTGAACCCTTTACGAGCTCATTTTCTAGACTTATTCACAGTGCTTTTCTCCATTTCTTCGCCTATCAGCGCCAGCGTCAAGTGATGATCATCAGTATGGGATTAGTGTCCCAATAAGCGGACGATGTCAATTTACCTCGAGTAGCGGATTGAATCGCTTACCCGGTGCCTATGGAAGAGAGGCGAGATTATTGTTCACGCGCTCGGTTTACTCGGACTGAGCTGGCCGATAAAAAGGGGCGAGGAACCCTCGCCCCAACCCCTCCCGCCGCGGGCGGGAGGGGGTTTTGCTGATGCTGCCGTAGAGGCTGGCGATTTCCAGCGACTACTTACTTACTGGTAGCGCGCGACAACGAAGGTCACGGGCGAGTTGCCATAGCCCGCGACGACGATTTTGCCGTCGGCTTGTATGGCGATCCCTTCAATAGCGGCATTTGCGCTGCCGACGGTGGTGGCAACGGGTCCGAAGCTGTAGTCCTGGTTGCCGAACTGGTCGTAGCGATTCAAGGTCAACTGGCGTTGGCTGCCTGCGCTGGAGTAGCCGCCGATAATGATGCCTCCGTTGGCGTCGATGGCGACATCGTTGCCGATCGCATCGTTGCTACCGATGGCGGTAATAACCTTGCCGGTGCCGGATCCAAAGGTGCTGTCCAGCGCGCCGGTGCTTGTGTAGCGAACGGCGGCAAATCGGTAATAGCTGGTGTTGGTGCTGTTCGCGTAGCCGGCGGCGACAATGTTGCCGTCGCTTTGAATCGCCAGCGAAGTGGCGAAGGCGAAGTTGCCGGTGAACGTGCCAGCCACATTAGTCAGAACCTTACCGCCGACACCGAACGTGGTATCCAGCGCGCCATTCGTGGTGTAGCGCGTCAACGCGAATACGGTGCCGCCGCTGGAGGCGTAGCCGGCTAGCACGGGTTTGCCATCGGCCTGGATGACCAGGCTGCTGGCGGAGGCCGAGCTGGTGCCGACCGCCGAGGTGACGGTGCCGGAGCCGCTGCCGAAGCTGTAATCCAGCGTCCCGCTGCTGGTAAGGCGCGCTAGCGCAAAGTTGGAACCGGCGTAGCCAGCAACCCAGATTGAGCTGCCCTGTACGGCAACGGCGTAGGCTTCCGAAGCCCCTGCGGAGAAATTGACGGTTGCCTTGCCGGAGCTGCCAAAGGTGCTGTCCAGCGAACCATCCGTGTTGTAGCGATAAATGGTGAAGTTGCGGGTGGAATTGAAGTTGGGGCACGAGGTACCTGCAACGACGATCTTGCCATCCGCCTGCAGGGCGAGTGCGCGAGCTTGCCCTGAGCAGCTGCTGGAGGGCGTAGTGGTGATCTTGCCGGTGCCATTGAAGCTCGTATCCAGCGCACCACTTGTCGTATAGCGCGCCAAAGTAAAGGCGCCGAGGGCGTCCTGGCCGGCGGTGACAATCCGCCCGTCTGGTTGAATAACCACCCGGGCGGCGGAGCCGTAGTAGTCGAATGCGGTGGATGTGGTGCCCGCCGATCCGAATGTGGGATCCAGCGATGCGGCCTGTGCGGGTGCTGCAAGTGCGGCAATCGTACTGATGACTATGCCAAACGATATCTTCATCGTGCTGCTGATCATTGCTTGTACTCCCTGTTGAATGTGGTTGAATCTATGGGGGTCAATTCACCTTCATTTGCTGCGTAGGCTGCTGCCCATAACGCGGCCAAATACTCTGCCGCTCGGGGATGTTTATTTCGCTTCCCCAAGCTCAGTTATCTGCTCCATGTTGCGAATTCGCAGCTGCCTCCTTCGCTTGCTCATAGAGCTGCCACACGCCGTTCTTTGAAGGCTCAACCCCCCGTAGATTAGATAACGAATGCGTCTCAGGCCCTGCGACCTCGTCACCATGGTCTGCGACGCGACTGGCGCTCCGTCGCAACTTGGTGCATGAGAGCTGATGGCCTGATGGCTGCATCGACGATAGGCGTACTTTGACCGGCAACCTGTGTATTGAGGCGGTGGCGTACCGCTTATCGAGTGTTGGGCGGCACCGATCACGCCCATGACAGATCTAGCCATGTGACCACAACGTGGTTACCGACTAAGCGGGGTATCGAGGCAAGTAGTACGTGGGGAAACGGCTACGGCGAATGCTTCAGCAGCAAGTTCCGTGATGAATTGCTCAATGGCGAGATCTTCTACACCCTGCGCGAAGTCCAGGTCGTCATAGAGCCATGGCGCCATCACTACGACACCATCCGAGCGCACCGCGCGCCGAGCTATCGACCGCCGGCACCGAAAGCGATCTTGATCCATCGACCTCAACCCAGGTTGCGGCGCACCGCGTAACTAACTTGGCATCTGGACCCGTCCATACAGGCTAGTCAGGGAAGTGCCGATGGTTGGGTTGAGATCTATGGCTCAGGTACTGTCTATGGGGAGTTAACGCGGCTAGTATCACGAACGCCCCTGAGGCTTTCCCCAACGCAACGCTTTTTGCTTTTGCACCCATCACGCATGGGTGCGAGAAACCGCTATGTCCAAAAATATTCGCCGCTTTTCGCCCGTGTTAGCCGGAAGTCTATTGCTGGTCTCATGGGCTGTTTGCCATGACGCGCACGCCAAACTTGTAGCCGCGGCGGATTCCGCCGATGCCAACATGGCTACCGATATCCTTGCTTGCCATCGATATGATGGCTTGCAGCCGCAAGGCACTACCAATCCGGCGATCAGCATCTGCGATACCATGTCGCCGGATTTGGGCAAGTTCCGCGAAAAGTCGGCCGAGCATGGCTGGCTGATTCAAGCTGGCATCACTGTGGGCGGCACCTTCGACCTGCTCAATCATAGTGCGCACCCTCAGCTTTACATCGGGCAAAATCCTACTTACCGGGCTAACGGGTATGTAGCCGCTACCTACGATTTATCCCGGGTGGGTTTTGCCGGCGCTTCGCAACTGGTGTTCAATGCGAACGTGCAACGGTTCTGGTACGCCGGGGAAAATCCAACCGGTTTCGCCATCAACAGCCTCTATGTCAGTCAGCGCTTCAACGAGGGGCGCGTGCAGTTGCAATATGGCTTTGAGGAGCTAGGCAACCAGTTCTATGGTTTTGCACTCGGCACCAGTTCGACGACGTCACCGGCAGGTGTCGGAAGCTCCATCCCCTACGAAGTCGGCTTCATCTTCAATAAGACGGCGCCCGAGATCAACCTGCGCCTGGCTTCGCCCAACAAGCATTTCTATGAGCGGATCGGCGTGACCCGCAGTGTGGATCCTGATGGGGCGCAAGCGGATTGGGACCACAATAATTTCCTGGGGCTGAAGTGGCATATTCCCGGTGCCAAGGCGCTCTTCATCAATGAGTTGGGCTACCAGGTCGAAGCCGCTCCCAGCCAACGGATGACATGGCTGCGGCAGGGCGTGATGTATAACGAAAGCCGTTTTCCAAGCTTTCGCGGCGGCTATGCGGGTAGCAACTATGCCTATTACCTGGTCGGCGACTATCAGTTGTTCCAGACCGATGCGGTAAAGCCATATCGAGGATTTTACGTCAATGTAAAAGCCGACTATGCGCCGCCCGATCGTAATGTCTACACCGGAGATATCGGCGCTACCTTGTACGTACTGGGCCCTTTCGGACGGCCCGATGACGCGCTCGCGCTGGGCTATACCTTTAATCGATTGAGCCGATCCTCTCAGCGCATGCAACAGGCAAGCGGGATCACCGCGGTGGACTACAGTCGCAACTATGCGCTGTCTTATGTTTACCGTGTGACGCGCGGCGTTTATCTCTCCAACCAACTGAGCTATACCGTCAACCCCATTCCGGCGCCGAGGCAGCCGGAGGCGTTGACGTGGATGAGTTCGCTGTCGCTGTCTTACTGAATTTGCTATTCGATCCATCCAGATAGGATCGGGTACGTCACCGCTTTTGTAGGCTGCTTGAGCAGTTCGCATTGGTACCTATGACGAGAGGGGATGAGCTGCATACTGCGTTTCCCATTGTTGGGCCCTGAGGATTGACTTATCTATGGATATTGAATTTAGGGCTAGTGATGTTCAAAGAAGCGTAGAGCCACATCGTCTGTACGATCCCGAGGCAGATGATATTCGTTCAATTTTTTCTGATGTGTGCCGCATTATCGGAATACGAGGCGAATTTGGTGTTTCAGGATTCGGCCAAATGAATTGGCCCGTTAACGTTGAAGTGGATTTTCCCATTTTACTGGAGCAACTTTCTGAAATAATCGGGGCTCTGGAGGACGAGGCGGAGTGCGAACTTGATTTCTATGAGCGGGGCGTTGAGCGCTTGCTCACGTTCGTACCAAGAGGCACGGTCTATGTCGTGCATTGCAAGAGCTTGACCAGCTGGGTTCCGGTGCCCTCCGTTGAAGAAATCGATCAGGCACGACTTAAAGCTATGCTTGAGGCGGTACGGGATAACTTTATGGCCACTCGCTCCAGCGTAGCTCCAGAATTAACCGCCCATCCTTGGGTGATTGCCTGGATGAGAGGTGGGTAGTCAATAGTCTTGCTACAGGGCCGCTAACCTCACCATGGTATAGAGCGTCGTAGTGGGGGCGCTGGATTTTCTGCTGTCGCGTCTATAGAGATCGGTAGGGACATAGGATTGGCAGAGCGACGTGATGCCCGACATGGAGGCGTCGCAAAGCGTTGCGGTTCGCTTGCGCTCACCCCAGTCTACGACACTACGTTTGAGATGGCCTGAGGACACAGGGCGATGAACTGGCGAGTTGAGCACGCTTGTGAGATTGAAATAAGAGAGATAACTAGTAGGGGGTTTCTGTCCGTTAGCTTGGCAGCCATGGCCGTGCCGAGAATATGTATAGGTCTTTGCTTACTTCGAGAACGCTTGATATCAAGTTTGGATCTTGTCGATTTATCTCGGCAGCGGGTGTTGAAGATCGAGTTTTCTGCGGAAAAGAAGTGTGAGGCTACCCTTCGGCGGCAGAAGGATCGCGTGCTTCTTCTCTTGGGCGTTACGGAGCTTGAGGCTTGGATGCACTTCTTCTTGCGCGCAGTCCGAGATGGAATGGCAGAGGTTGATCACATAGATCTTGATGTGACGACTGAGCAGAACACTGGTGTGACGGTAGTAATGAACTTTCCAAGTTCAGCGTTACCGATGACATCTGATGAGATGCGGCGGAAGTTTGATCTGTAGCTCTCAAAGCAAGGTCATGACCGAGCATCAATCCCATGAACTCTCAATAGCCTCTTTGGGTGATTTGAGGATGTAGTAATGTCCTGGTGCTTCGACTGGTTGGGGTTCGTATGACCTCGCCCTAGCCTAGGTGCTGCTATCTTTGATTGAGTCAAATATGCCGAGCAAACAAATAACGCTGGATGTGGCTGATGGTGATGAGGCTGCTTATTTGACCTTGCCTGACCACCCTGGTCGAGGCGTGCATGGAGTCGTGTCAGGACAGGTACGACTTGTGGATGTGTTGCCGTATGTTGGTCCCGACATATATCTCGATTTCGATCATGAAGGTCGGCTTATTGGCGTTGAGGTCCTGGTTTGATTTCGGCAACGGCAAAGAGTCGAGTTCAGGCCGGCAAGTTTGTATGCATCATTGAGGCGGCGCATGCCAAGATCAAACGGATGTGTGCCGGGACGACAATGGAGAGTCACTCGCTGCATGTAAAAGATCGATGGGCGGGGCTCTGATCATGCTAGTCGGTGACAAGAGCGAGTGCGCTGTCGATATCAAGATCGAAAATAACTTTGATGGATGGGTTTTTGGAACTTATCTATTGTGGGTTCGTGGGATTCCGATCGGGGATGATTATGACAATTCCGTCGATCTGAAAGGCTGTTGGAACTGGATGCGCGACTTCGTTACGTACCCTGAAAATCGATATGAGCCTGATCTGTATGACATGGACAAGAGGCAGGTCTATCTCCGTCTGGCCACTTCTGTGCTGCCCAATGAAAATCCATCGGGATTTGCGAAGGAGGTATATGAAGACACCACATCAAGATTTCATATTGATCACATTGGCATGTCGTCCTTCAATAGATACATTTTACTGCTGGTAAAGGATGAGAAAGGCATGGAGCGTTTGGTTTGGAGGGAGAGTTATGGCGATATCCAGGATGTGTACTTGAGCGCCGGTCAACTTGAAAGTGTTTTCGCGGAAGCCGTACGGCTTCTGGAGGACACCATGGTTTCGGCCGGCGATAAGGTCTGATGGCCGGTAAGCCGTCGCGATCTGGATAATCTGAACCGGGCCCTGGTGCAGCACCAAATTCGGCCCGTCATCGATAGCGTCTATACCTTCGACGATGCGATGGAAGTATTGAATCACTTCGCCGAGCGATAACTATTCGGGAAAATCGTCATCCGCCACTAGGTTCGCTGCGGTGGGTGCTGAGCAAAGCATTGCCCTCCGCGACGTGGCTCTCTGCCGGCGACACCCCCGGTTTCGAGTGGTGTGGTGGTTTAGAGTCCAATCCCTCAAGGGAATGGTCAGATGAGTGCATCGCCGATGGAGCATGAGCACTCAACCAAAGTGACCGGCGAAGGTCTGTGCCACGATCTTTCCGTTGCGCACAATGATGGTATCCGTCGCCATGATGGCGTTTGGCGCGCGCCAACGGATGTAGGCGACTTCGCCATGCACGGTCATTTCGTCGATGACAATGTTGCGTGTGCCCTCTGGGAAATAGTCGCGGTACACCTGCACGAAGGTTTCGTGTATCTCAGACTGGCCGCGAATCACTTTGCCGGTACCGTTGATGATGATGGCGTCTGAGGCGTAGTCGGCGACAGTCAACTCGACGTCGCCGAGTCGAAATGCCTGCAGATGCCGATCTAATGCCGCCTGGGTTTCGGATGTCTGGCGCGCAAAAGCCGGCTGTTGAGTGGACTTATTCATATTCGTGATCCTTTAACCCCGTGCCGCACGAGTTCGCGCAGGAGGGGCTTTGTTGGGAAGGTAAAAAGGCCCTTGGAGATTTCTGCCAGGGGCGCATGTGCTTTCGGCGGCCCGCTCGTTTTGGGCCGCCCCGACATGATCATCGCCGTCATTGGGAAGTAATAGTCACAAAGCGATTGAATCTCTTATGAGTTTTACTTGAAAATGGCCATATGGAGACATTGTCAAACTTGGAGTGCTTCTCCCGCGCGGCGACTACTGGAAGCTTCTCGGCGGCGGCCAGACAACTTGCGCTGACGCCCTCGGCAGTAAGCCGGAACATTGCCATGCTCGAGCGCAATCTCGGCGTGCGGCTGTTCCAGCGCACCACCCGAAAACTCACGTTGACCGAAGCCGGCGATCGCCTCGCCGATTCGATACGCGCCAATCTGGATGGCCTTCTTGCTGCCTTGGCCGATGTCTCGTCGGATACTCACGAGCCGGCTGGCGTGCTTAAGGTGAGTATGGCAACGGTCTTCGGGGCCGAATATCTCGTCCCCTTGTTGCCGGATTTCCTGGCGCGCTATCCCCAAATCCGAGTTGACTGGCACTTGGACAATCGCCATGTCGATTTGGTCGCGGAGGGATTCGATGTGGCCATCGGTCGTGGCTCAGAGCTGTCTCCGGGTGTGGTTTCCAGGACGCTCGCTCGTGTACAGGTCGTTGCACTGGCTTCACCTACCTATCTGGCTGGGCGGGCATTGCCTGACGACCCGTCGGAGCTGGCCGATCACGACCTCATCGATATGCGATCCACCCGCAGTGGGCGCTTGGTTCGGTGGACGTTGTCCCACATCTCTGGAGCCGAAATGGCAGCGCCGACGGGAGAACGCATGGCGTTCAATGACCCGGGCGCGCTATGTAGCGCGGCTGCGCTCGGCCTGGGTGTTGCCCTGGTCGCGGTGCCGCATGCATTGAGGTATCTGAAAAGCGGTGAACTTGTGCGTTTGTTGCCAGACTGGTCGGCCGATGCAGGCCCCATCTCGATCTACTACGCCAATCGCAGCTTGCTCCCAGCCAAAGTCCGCGTGTTCGTGGACCACGTCGTAGAGACGTTCGAGCGACAGAAGCTAGCGGAGCAATTCGTCGTGGGCTCGCGATGAATCAGGTGGCGCCCCCGCCAAGCTCGCCTGCTGACACCCATGTTTGTACAACGCGTACATACATGGGTGTCATGCCCAGAACCCCCTCATCCATTCCCATGACTTCCGGCGCATGACCTAGTGTTAACTCAACACTATGCTTCAGTCATGGATAAGTAGCCGTGCAGGTGAGGACGTGGATGACAGCGCCAGCCAACTGAAGAAATTCCAGAAGGAATTGGCCGCCGGTACCGTGTCACTGGTGCTGCTGGCGGTGCTTAGCCAGAGCCGGCAGCCGATGTATGGCTATCAGATCGCCAAGCGGCTGGAGGAGGTCGGCGAGGGCGTGCTGACGGGTAAGCAGAGTGCGCTGTATCCGGTGCTGCGCAACCTGGAGGCGGCTGAGCTGCTGGCCAGTGAGGTGGAGCCTTCGGTTAGCGGGCCGCCGCGGCGTTACTACCGCATAACCAAATGGGGGCGCGAAGTGTTGCGCGAGTGGGTGGCTGCCTGGAATGCAACCCGCGATTCTGTCGATTCCGTTTTAGAGGGAGGGGTGTGATGACTACGCAACAGGCGCATGCGCCACGCACGATTGCCGAGTATCTGGACCAGCTGCGCGCTGCGTTGCGTGGCGCCGATCCGGCCTTGATTCAAGATGCTTTGTACGATGCCGAAGAGCATCTACGTGCCGAACTGGCTGAGCAGCCGGGTCGCAGTGAGGCCGATATGCTTGCTCATGTGGTGGGCAGTTACGGTGCGCCGGAGGAAGTGGCCGAGCTTTATCGCGATCAGGAGATCAAGATTCAACGTGCCTTGCGGCCACCGCCGACACCTACGCGACGCTCGCTGTTGGGACGTTTTTTTGGTGTCGCTGCCGACCCGCATACCTACGGCGCGATGTTCTACATGCTGCTGTCCCTGGCGACCGGCATCTTTTATTTCACCTGGGCAGTCACCGGTATTGCGCTTTCGGCTGCTTTCTCCGTGTTGATAATCGGACTTCCATTCGTTGTGCTGTTCTTTGGCACGGTACGCGCACTGTCCTTGGTCGAAGGGCGCATCATCGAGGCCATGTTGGGTGCGCGCATGCCGCGTCGGCCGCCTTATCCCGGGCAGGCCAATCTGTCGTTGGGTAAGCGTATTTTGGCGATGTTTACCGATGCACGCACGTGGTCGACCTTGTTTTATATGTTCTTGATGCTGCCGCTGGGCGTTATCTATTTCACGCTTTCGGTGACCTTGCTATCCGTTTCTATCGGTTTTATCGCGGCGCCGTTTGCATGGTGGTTCGGTGATGTGCGCGATAAGGTCACGGTCAATTTTGGTTTTGGCGAACACACGCCAAATTTTGGTGATGCGCTGATTCTGTTTATCGTCGGTTCCCTGCTGTTGTTCGTCACGATGCACTTGATGCGTGGGCTGGGGAAAATGCAAGCTGGCATCGCCAAGCACCTGCTTGTGCGCAGCTCGGGCGATTGAACCGGCTTTTCAACAGAAGCGCTCACTAGACAGGCGTAAGGAAAATCATGTCCGACGTTTTGCGCAGCATGGCGGGAGACTGGTCCGGCGATGAGCAGATCGCCGCAACCCGCTGGGGCCCTGGCGGTGCAGCCAAGGCCCGTGTGCAGTCGGCATTGCAGCTGGGCGGCAAGTTGCTGGTGCAGGATTACCGCGAAGAGCGCGATGGCAAGCCCGCACTGGAGGCACACGCGGTATTCGTCGCCGAAGCGGAGCAGGGCGAGTTCAGCCTGTACTGGTTCGACAACTACGGGTTTGTAGCTGCCGCACCGGCGCCGGGTCATTGGGATGGCCGTCAACTGGTTTTCTTGCGCAGCTCGCCACGCGGCCAGACACGGCATATCTATGCGCCGCAACACGACGGCAGCTATACGCTGGTGCTGGAAAGTTCGTTTGACGGCGGCGCGAGCTGGGAGCCCGTGCTGAGCGGCAGCTATCACCGCGTGTCGTAAAGCCAGCCCTCCCCGATGGCCGGGGAGGGTGTCTGGCCGGTTCACACCAGTTGCAAATCCCGTGGCTTGGATTGCGGGAACACGGTCTGCAATTGTTTGCCGGACAGCCCAAAGGTACGGCCCAGCAGGCCGCCGAGCAGGTCGCGGTAATTGTTCAGCACCGGATAGTCACGGTTTTGCAGCAAGTTGTTTTGATTGACGGCGACTTGCGCGCCGGCGATATGGCCGCCGTTGATCTTGCCGCCCAGCACCCAATACGCCGTGCCATGACCGTGGTCGGTGCCTTTGTTGCCGTTCTCGCGGAAGGTGCGACCGAACTCGGAGGCCACCACGACCACGGTATTGTTCCACTCATCGCCCAGGGCTTCGGCATACGCGGCCAGGCCCTGGCCGAGGTTGGACAAATTGTTGGCCAGCTGCCCGCTGGTGCTACCTTGATTGACGTGGGTATCCCAGCCGCCGATGTCGACAAACCCCAGCCGGTATTGCTGACGCATCAAGGTGGCGATGCGCTGGGTTTCTTCCGCAAAGTTCTTGGCGCTGGCTGCGCCGCGGTTGGCCTTGGCCATTTCGTCCTGCAGATCTTTGGATACCTTCTGGCGCAGGTCCAGGCCGTCGGTAGCGGCGGCGGCCAGCGAGGTGCCTTTGTACATCTCGGACAAGATTGCCGATTGACGCTCATCGAACGCAGGCTTGGCGACACCGCGCAGCGAGATATTGGGAATGTCCTTGCTGCCACCCTGGAAGCTCAACGGCAAGGCATCGGTAAAGGCAATCGCCGGCACGCCGGTGAGCACGCCGGATAGTCGAGCCAGAAAGCCGGAGCGATAGTTGTTGCGCAGCTCGGTCGGCTCGCCCGATTCGATGTTGTCCTGGGTTTCGAAGTGGCTGCGGCTCATGTCGTCGGTACCGGCAAACGGTACGAACGCGAGCTGTTTACGTTGCCACAACGGATAGATCGAATCGTGCAGTATCGGGTTCAGGCCCCAATTGGCATCCAGGGCGATCGCGCTATTGGGATTGGCGGCATCGGGTTTGGCAATCGCCAGGCTTGGCCGTGACTGGTAGTAAAAGTCACTGCTATAGGGCACAAGCAGGTTGTTGCAGTCGTAGCCGCCGCGCAAGAACACCATCAGGAAACGTGGCGTATTGGCCGGCGCGGCGAACAGCTTGCCGGAGAAGCTAAGAGCGGGAGCGGCAATCGCGGCACTGGCAGCGGCGAGCAAAAATTCACGGCGGTTCATGGCATACCTCGGCATGGATTTGTACGTGCCTTTCTCCCTTGCAGGCGGGGAGGGGCTTCATGATTAGCGGTAATTGAAATCCGGCGACGACAGCAAGAAGGTGTTCCACTCCTGTTGCGACATCGCCTTGCCCAGCGCGCTATGCGTTGCCGGTGCCAGTTGTGGCTCGATCGCGTCGTAGTACAGCCGGGTGGTCAGCATGGGAAAGCCGGCGCCGACCTTGGGGCTGCCTTCAGGTGTGAATAGCTGGTTGTTGCCAGTGCCGATGGCGCGGGCGATTTCGAAGCGCTTGGCCATTTGCCCCGAGCTGGCCCAGCCGGTGGCCTCCAGTGGCCAGCCATCGGGGGTCAGTCGCCCAAAGACCGGTTCGCCCAGCTGGTTCAGCCAATTAAGCATCGGCTTGGCATTGGCGACGGGTTTGCCGTCATAGGCCAGGCGCACCGAGGACACCACGAACTGCGTAGGGTCTTTGAACTTCTTGCCGGTACTGGCAATCAGCTCTTTCGATTCGAACATGGTGCGCAGCACTTTGGAGATGTCGCCATCGCTGCGCTCGAAGGTCTTGGCCATGCGGGCGACCAGTGCCGGCGGCGGCTCGTCGGCGACAAAATATTCGGCGAGTTTGCGCGAGATGAATTGGGCGCAAGCCGGCTGCCGGGTAATCAGCTCGACCGCTTGTTCTACTTCGCTGAAGCCGCTGCCCTTGATCTTCTGGCCTAGCAGCACTTTGTCGCTGAAATCGTGGCGCGCCGGATTGAACTCGAACATGCCCTGGTGCACATAAAACGGTGCCATCTTGGGGCCCAGCTTCAACGGCTGGTCGCGGCGCGGGGTGATGCCGACGCCGGTCAGAATGAGCGCCAGCTGTTGCACATCTTGTTGGCTGTAGCCCGAGCCGACGCCTAGCGTATGCAGCTCCATCAACTCGCGCGCGTAATTTTCGTTGACCTTGCCCTTGGCGTTCTGCGCGTTATCGAGAAACTCCAGCATCGCCGGGCTCTCCAGCGTCGCCATCACCAGGTCCTTGAATTTGCCCAGCGCGCGTGGACGGATGGTGCCCTCGGCATAGTCGCCGGCCACCCAGCGGATGCGGGCTTTGACGCCGTAAACGCTGAAATGGTTGAGCCAGAACCAGACCATTTGTTCCTTCAGCTGGTTCGAGCCGTACACCGCGCGCAGCAACTCGGCTTGCTGGGCTTGTTGCAGCAAGTCATTGGCATGCTGCTGCTGGGCTTTTCGCGCGGCGGCCTGGGCGTCGCCATCGGGCATGTCCTTGATCCGCTTTTGCTCGTCTTCCAGCGCGGCGATGAGTTGCTCCTGCGGCGTGCGCACGGCTTCGTAGCTGCTGATCAGCGCGGCGATCTCCGGCGGTAGGCTGTCTGGCGTGTGGCTGTCGAGTTGTTCGTCGAGAAAGCGCGAACGTCCCAGTGCGCGATAACGCTGCACGCTGGCGCTATCCAGATCAAAACCATCGCGGCGCAGCCAGGCGATATCGTCATGACTGAGCGGGTTGGCGTCTCGCGTGGACGCATAGGCCGGCGCCAGCGACGTGGTCAGCAGCAGGCTGAGCAAAAAATGCCGTGGCAGCATGGATAAAACACGAGGAACGGAACCGGAGACTCGCATGCGTGGTGAACTTCCGTTGGTCATGAGAAGAGGGTGTCGGCCAGGTCTGGGTAGTCTTAACGCGGTAAGCGGTGATTGGCCGACGCGATGATCGTCGGAGAGTGTGTCGTATTCGATATCGATTCACGAAGAGGCCGCAGCGGTGGGTCTTTCCGCATAAATTTGCGCTATTGAGCGCATGGCCACTCGTT